>JAVYRZ010000040.1 GCA_038729465.1 Thermoplasmata archaeon | reverse complement strand
TTTAGCGATTTGATCTTTGAGACTTTCGCTATATGATGCTTGAATTTCTTGCGGTTGGGGTGGCATGGGTTGTTGCTGGGTTTGATATGGTTTTTGTATCTTATTGGATTGTTCCATCTGCAATTGCTGGGGCGTTGCTTGTATTTTTGTGCTGTTTTACATGCATCCATAGTATAGTCCCTTAAACAAACTATGTATTTTTGACCATCTAATAATTCTAAAATCCTTGCATGTTTTAGCACGTCCTCTTCAGTTACCTTTTTTTGTGCAATATATATTATAAGCGTTTTAGAGCTTGAACTGAAGAATAAATAATCTTTAGGATCTCGCTCAATTTTAGTGAAGCCGTATTCGACCATCATTTCACAGATTAGATCTGAATATGTTAGCATTTCTGAAATGGATATATTTCTACTATATTAAAATTTCTTTTAATAGATTTTTTCAACAAAAAATCAGTTAATTTAATAAAATAATATTTTGAATATAGATGCACAAAATCGGTTTTATGCACTTTTAATATTTTTGACTTTTTAAAAAAAATTTAATTATTTAGCTAAAATTCACAAATGTTTAAATATTTTCTTGACATATTTTTCTTGAGAAAAGATAAAATAAAAAAAGATCGCAAAAAAATCACGTTCAAATAATCATAAGAAATAATACCAACTAATTCATAAAAGAGCAAGGGATCTAGAGAAATTCTTTGATTCTATCCGGTGGCTTTAAACATTAGCGTCTGGGTCTTCTTATTCTGTTTACTGCATCTTTTTTATTTTGCTGGTAGTCTTGGTTATCTGGATTTAATCTAATAGCTTCATCATATTCTTTAACAGCTTCTTCATATTCTCCCAGATAATAAAGTGCTAGACCTCTATTATTATGGTATACAGCAATGTCTGGATTTAATCGTGTAGCTGTCTCATATTCTTTTGCAGCCTCATCGAATCTTCTCAGGAAGTAAAGTGCATTTCCCATATTATTATGATAGCTAGCATTATTAAAATTTAATTTAATTGCCTGCTCATACTCTTTAACGGCTTCTTCATATTTTCCTAATTTAGCGAGCGCGACACCTTTATTATTGTACGGTTCTGGATTTCTTGGATTTGATCTGATCGCTTCCTCGTATTCTTTGATTTCTTTCTCATAATTGCCATTGAAGTAATTGCCTAAATAGTTTAGTGCATTACTTTTATTGTTATGATAAGTAGTATTGTTCGGATCTATTTTTAGAGCTTCATCATACTCTTTCACAGCATCTTCAAAACGCTTTAAGTAAAAAAGAGTATTACCTTTATTGAAATGATACGTTGCATTATTAGGGTCTAGCTTTATCGCCAGATCATACTCTATAATCACGTTATCATATTGTTTTAGATCATCAAATATATTAGCTTTGTTATAATGATAATCAGGGTTATCTTGATTGAGTTTTATAGCTTCATCAAACTCTTTTATGGCCTCATTGTATCTTTTTAGTTTGCCTAGTGCCAAGCCTTTATTATTATGATACCCGGGATCGTTATAATAAAGATTAATTGCCTCGTCATACGCTTTAATTGCATCTTCATACCGTTTTAAATAATAATATGCTATCCCTTTATTATTGTGGTAATCTGAATTAAATGGATCAACATTTATTGCTTCATTATACTCTCTTATCGCACCCTCATAATCTCCTATTGCAAATAAAGCATTTCCTCTTTCAAAATGATCAATGTTGTCGTTTTCAGCCATAGATAATAAAATGATTGTTATGTATATAAATATTTCTGATTATTTCAGATATTTTAATATATAATATGGTATATAAAAACTAAATACTAGACCATCCTCAAATAATAAAAAATTATAAATCTAATCAAGTTATGATTTCTGTTAACCATGTTAACAGCCACCTTTGGAAGTTATCATCTCTTTGATGCTTAAACTTTGCGGGTACAACCCAATACGCACTATCCCGTCTGCAAATGCTTCGGGTATTGCTTTTTTTATTATGCTATATGTTGCATTCAGATCCGCATGTATTAATGTTCTATCTGATGCTTTGAATATTCTTCTTTTGATTCTCTTTCTCATGTAAGTGTCATGATGTTCTATACTCTCATTATCCAAAAATGAGCATTTGCTTGTATGACTTTCATCTATTATTATGACATTTATTTTTGATTCTTCTGCTTTATATTGGATTTGTTGTATTAATTTATTGAACGGCAACTGTATAAAGTGCTGGTTATTTTGTTTTCCTAAATTTGTTAATTGTTTCCAGCCATCGTTGTGCCCGATTACTATCTTGTCTATATTTTTACTTGTTTCATAGTGATTATTGCCATGCTCATTTTATGCATTAGATCATTAACTTTTTAAATATATGATCAGATCACGGAGTTAAAAAGCAGTTTTTCAACTGCTTAAAAAAAGGATATTTTCTAAACTCTTACACTATGAAAAGTTAAAAATATGAATCTTTTTATATCCACATTGTATAGGAAAATTTCTAATATCTCAACAAGAAATATAAAGATTTAAATTATAGATACTATTATGAGCTTTATGATCTATCCAGATGTTCAAAATGAAAGGCCGAAATACGCGTACAAATTGACAAGAGTCGGTGTATCTGATGTTAAAAAGCAGATTTTTGTTAAAAGACCAAATAAAAACGTGACTTTGACCGTTACTATTGATTTATATGTAGATCTCCCGGCCACAAAAAAAGGCGCGGACATGTCCAGAAATGTAGAAATTTTAAGTGAGATTGTAGAAGAAAGCATCAAGTCTCCGTGTAGCAGCCTTGAAAATCTATCTGAAGAAATTGTTAAGAGAATGTTAAAAAGACATGAATATGCCAGTTATGCTGAAGTAACTATGTCTGCAGATTATTTTCTTGAAAAGAGCACATACAGTGGTAGAAAGACTGTTGAACAGTACACTTTATTAGCTAAGGCAAACATTGATAAGAACAAAAATATTAGAAAAATGGCTGGAGTAAAGGTAGTTGGAATTACAGTCTGCCCATGCGCGATGGAAACTACGCGCACCATGCTTATTGAACAGTATCCTGAATATGAAGAATTCTTAAATAAAATTCCTGTAATATCACATAATCAGAGAAATGACACCACGCTCTTGATAGAGGTACCAGGGGGATTTGAAGTGGAAGCAGATGACCTTATAGAGCTTGTTGAGAATTCTATGTCTTCTCCAACACGCGAGATCCTAAAACGAAAAGATGAGGGATTAATAGTTCTAAACTCTCATCTAAATCCTAAATTTGTGGAAGATGTAGTGCGTACGGTTCTTACAAAAGTAGAAGAAAAATATAGAGGATTTCCAGGCGATACCTTGATACAGGTAAAGAGTTTGAGCGAGGAAAGCATACACAAGCACAACGCATTTGCAGAGGTAATTACCACGCTTCAGGACCTGAAAAATCAAAATTAAAATTTATTCTCTACCTGTTTTTTATATGCATTAAAAGTATTTTCAAGAATAGTCATAGTTGTGACGCTTCCAACACCACCTGGCACTGGCGTGATCATCTTCACTTTATTAGACACCTTTTCAAAGTCTACGTCTCCCACAATTTTGCCATTCACATTATTTATGCCTACATCTACTACTACAGAATCGGAGTTAACCATATCTTCTGTCAAAAAGTTAGGTTTACCAGTTGCCACAATCACAATTTCCCCCCTTAATGTATGTTCTTTAAGATTCTTTGTTTTGCTACGACATACTGTTACAGTACAGTACCTGTTTATGAGCATTAATGCCAGCGGTTTACCGACCACGCTACTGGCATTTACAATACACACTTCCGCGCCCTCGAATTTTACATTACTGTAACTTAGCATTTTTATGATCGCTTTAGGTGTGCTTGGCACAAAATCTTCATTGCCCAGTAGCAATTTTCCATAACTAATCGGATTCATGCCGTCAATGTCTTTGCCAGGGTCTATTTTCTGCACTATCTTTTCTTTGTCAAGATGAGCCGGAATGGGCATCTCTATCATTATTCCATGTACATTAGGATCTTTGTTCAGTTTTTCAATGAGCTCTAAAACAGTGTTCATATCAGCATTCTGATCCAGTACATTAATATATCCGTCCATGCCTACTTTCTGTGCAAACTTAATCTTAGATTTAGCGTACAACCTGGAAGCATCATCGCCGCCGATCAAAACGGTATTAAGAGATGGTCTGATACCAGTTTTGCTATAAAAATATTCCACTTCTTTTTTCAGTTCTAATTCCATCTGATTGGCAATCTGTTTCCCATCAATTATTTGAGCCATAGTATGATAATAGTATTTGTTTATATCATTTTTTCTCTAAAATTATCTGCTCTTTTAAAAGTTTTGCACCAAAATGGTTCGGATTACGCTTCAGTATCAAATTTAAATATGCAATTGATTCGTCAAACTTCAGTTCCTGATACTTTTCTAGTGCCTTGCTGAATATCTCTCTTACTTCGTCATCGCTCTGGATGGGTTTTAATTCTGGGTTTGTCTGCTCTGGCTGTGCAACACCTTCTTTTTCAAGCTCTAATTTAGTGTCTATTATCTTTTTTTTAATATCTTCGTCTAGAGGGTCAATTTCTAATATTTTCTCGAATAATGCCAATGCGTCTTTCTTGTAGCCCCGGTTATAAGTAGAATATGCCTGAATCTTTAGCGCATTCTTGTCATTTGGCTTTGATTTGAGGTACAGATATATCTCATTTTCAGCCATCTCATATTTTTTCTGTTCATACAATAACTCAGCCTTGTTCAATATGGCATCTATAAATTCATTATTCAGTTCATACGCAATATCAAAGCATTTCTGTGCTTCATCGTAATCTCCCTTATTTTTCAAAACCACACCCTTATTATTCCATGCTGCATAATTTCTTTTATCATTTTTCAGAATATTATTATAACATAACAACGCTTCATCATTTAAGCCCTTAGCCTGCATGATCAATCCTTTTTTAAGCCAAGCCAAACTGTAATTTTCATCAAGCTCTAAAACATGGTTAAAAGCTTCGATTGCCTCCTCTTCACGGCCAAGATCCTCCAATGTCACTCCCAGATAGTACCATCCTTCAGGATATGTCGGATCAATGCTTATTGCTTTTAAGTAAGAATCCAGAGACTCTTGAAATTTAACCATATCATGATAAATTTGACCCTTCAAAAGCCAGGCTTCTTTAGTCTCTTTAATTTTAATAGCCTTATCTACATAATCCATTGCCATATCATAATTCTTGCTCTTAAGAAAATCTCTAGACCACTGCAAATTATTATCAGATTCTCCGAGACTGGGCAAAATCTTGCTCTGTTTTATCTCCTCTTTTTTCACTTCTTCTTCCCATTTTATATTAACACCAAAATCCTTGATTATCTTTTCCAGCCCATTTTGGTCGATCATGACCAGATTATTCTGAGCTCCAAACTTCAAAGCGTCTTCTCCATAAGAGCCAGTAATCATCACAATCCATTTTATGTCTTTTGCGTCTAATACTACCAGATCCTCTAGCTCTTTTTTTTGGACAAAATCTTTTCTGTAGAATATCAAAATATATCTCTGTTCTCCAGGAATGTTCAGTACCGCATCCACAACTACCTGTTCTCCTTTATACACCGAGCTTGTGATCCTGAAGCCCATGGCTTCAGATATCTCGTTGCAAGTCCTATTAAATTCTTCAATGCTCATCTTTTTCAGTATTTCAATTACCATTTTTAAGCAGCTCCTCATTGTAGTCTTTGAAAAGCAATAGATCTAAATCTACAGCCTTATTGTTTACTAATACCTTCCTGCTTCCTTTCTCTGATGCCGTGATAAGAATAGATCTATTATTAGATCCCTGTATAATAAAATATTCATAAACTTTTCCATCTTTTGATTTCAGCACGAGCTTGATCTTATTATCAACAGCCTCTCCGGTTTTTTCATCTAGATAATTGTATTCGACAAAAGTGCCATGCATTAAATAGTTTCGCACTTCTCTCTTGCCCTTCTTTGCGACAGTGATCACATCTTCAGGATACATAGATATATTATTGAATTATGACTATTTAATTTTTCTATGACTTTATAACAGAAATGGATTGTAGGATCATTTAGCAGTTTTCTTTGTGTTATAACCATTTTTAAGACTACTTCAGGGCACTGTAAAAACAATTGCTAAATGCTGATGAATAAATGCCCATAATATTTGTTTTATTGATAGAATAATTCAAAAGTTCAACAGTCAGTTTCTAGTATAGTATGGCTTCATTCAAAAATGGGATAATTTTAAAAAAGTTTAAAATATTTAATTAATATATTTATATCCGTGAAAGAACATGATATTAAGAGAGAAAAAAGAGCTCACAAAAAT
>JAVYRZ010000039.1 GCA_038729465.1 Thermoplasmata archaeon | reverse complement strand
TCAAGAGAAGAGGCGAGATTGATGGCCTGAAAGATCTTGTTAATTTTGCGGAAAACTTGGAAAAGGCACTTATCAAAACTATCGAAGTGGATAAAATCATGACTCAGGATGTTGCAAAGATTGCAGAGCCACCTGTAAATGCAGTGGTTAATTCAGAAGAGTTTATAGACGCTGTGAAAAAGAACCTTGAAAAATTATTAAAACTCTAATTTTCTTTTATTTTTTGTATTTTATGAAAAAATTCAATACTTCCATTTTTGTTTTTAGAAGAGATTTGAGAATAGAGGACAACACCGGGCTTACAGAAGCATTGCAAACCTCTAACAATGTGATTCTGCTATTTGTCATGGACCCAAGACAGCTAGAAAATAATGAGTATATAAGCGAAAATTCGCTCCGGTTCATGTTCGGAGCATTAAAAGATCTGAAAACACACATAAATAAAAAAGGGTCAACACTGTGGATCATAAAAGGTATTGCAGAGCAAGAAATACCTAAATTTGCAGCTTTAAATCAGGCAGATGCCGTATATGTTAATGAGGATTATACGCCTTTTTCAATTACCAGAGATCTAAACATGGCTAAAAACCTGAACGAAAAGAGCATAGCGCTAATAAAATGTGCAGATTATTTACTGACAGAGCCACGCTCGATACTGACCAAGCAACAGAACCCGTACCGGGTATTCTCTCAGTTTTACAGAGAAGCTTTGAATCACTCTGTACGAAATCCGGGGTTTTACAATTATTCTGAAAATTATTTTTCTGGTCAGCTGGATCTGTCAAAATTCTCGCAGGTATCCCTTGATCGTTTAGAATCAGATTTTGATGCAACAAGATTTAACGGTCTGAGGCTGGTTGAAAGACTAGACGTGTTAAAAGATTATGCTGTTTTTAAAGATTATCCGGCATTGAACAAAACTTCAAATCTATCTCCACATCTGAAATTTGGGACTGTATCAATAAGAGAAGTGTACTGGAGAGCTTTGCAAAACAACATGACTGACTTTATCAGGCAATTGTACTGGCGTGATTTTTTTACATATCTCGCTTTTCATTTCCCCTATGTGTTCGAAAAAGATTTTGTGAGCTATGCTCATAACTGGAGCCATGATCCTGTAAAATTCAGGAATTGGACAGAAGGAAGGACTGGCGTGCCTATCGTAGATGCAGGAATGAGGCAATTGAACACTGAAAGCTTCATTCATAATCGAGTAAGGCTTATTGTAGCTTCATATCTGGTAAAGGATCTCGGAATAGACTGGAGAATGGGTGAAAAATATTTTGCCAGTAAACTGAAAGATTATGATCCAAGTTTGAATAATGGAAACTGGCAATGGGTCGCAGGAACCGGTGCAGATCCCAGGACCAGATACAGAAAATTGAACCCATGGATTCAGCAGAAAAAATACGATCCCGATTGTACATATATCAAAAAATACGTGGAAGAACTCAGAAATTATGATTGTAAAAATATCATGAACAATGATAAAATTTTAAAAAATATTTATATAGAATAAAATTATATTTTTTAAATATGGTAGTTGATCCTGGAGCCAAAAAATTGTTAGAATTATTAAAGTTTCCAGATTTCAGCGAGATGAGCATTGAAGATCTTAGAACACTGATGAACCAAAACCCGTTCATTCAGAAAAACGAACCTATTAAAGCGTTGCGAAATCTGAGCTTTGAGCACCATGGTATTAAAGTTGCATGTAGATTATACGAACCTGACAGCAAATTTGACGGATTGATAATATACCTTCATGGGGGCGGGTTCGTGTTTGGAAACATAGAGAGCTTTGAGGATATTTGCAGAAAGGCTGCAAATGTATCAGGCTGCAAAGTTTTAGCTGTAGAATACAGGCTTGCTCCTGAGCACAAGTTTCCGGCTGCAATTGACGACGCATACGAATCATATATCTGGGCCAGAAATAATTGCAAGTTGCTGGGCATAGATCCTGACAAAATTGCCATTGCGGGAGACAGTGCTGGAGGAAACCTTACTGCGGCAACATGCTTGAGAGCGAGAGACAGTAACGTTCCAGTGCCTAAACTGCAGGTCATGTTCTACCCAGTGCTGGGCCCTGATCTATTTTCAGAGGCAATGCGAGAATATGGAGATGGCTATTTTCTGACCAAAAAACAGATGTACTGGTTCAATAAGATGTATTTGAGCTCAGAGCAGGATTTATTCAATGTATATATGTCACCCATTCTTGCTGAGAATCTAAAAAACCTTCCCGAAGCAATAATTATCACAGCCGAGCATGATCCATTAAGAGATCAGGGAGAAATGTATATTGCCAGACTCTATGATGTAGGCGTGCCTGTTACTGGAATAAGGGCGAAAGGTATGATCCATGGGTTCATTAATTTCGCGGCAGTAATCCCTGCCGCCGGATCAATAGCATCTATGATCTGGTTTCTGATCGGCCAAAAACTGAGAGCTACGCTATAGTTTTTTTACCATGCGTTTTTTCAGGGTAATTCTAAGATATAATATGAGCATATCGCTAAAATAAATATATGAGTTAAGCATTAGACATTTTAATGACCAATGAAGAGAATGTAGCAGTGCTGGGCAGCGGTTGTTTCTGGTGTGCAGAAGCTATTTTTCAAGACTTGGACGGAATATTAAACGTTGAGCCTGGATATGCAGGCGGGACTGTAGCAGATCCGAGTTATGAGCAGGTTTGTACCGGCAAAACTGGGCATGCAGAAGTGGTCAGAATCACATTTGACCCTGCCAAAATAACATACCGGGATATTTTGGCCGTGTTTTTCTCAACTCATGATCCCACGACGCTTAACAGGCAGGGTAATGATATTGGAACACAGTACCGGTCTGTAATATTTTATATGACTGAAGAGCAGCACCACATCGCAGAAGAATTTATTAAAGAGCTCACAAATAAAAAATATTATAAAAATCCGATTGTGACCTCTATAGAACAGTACCGATCTTTTTACAGTGCGGAAGAGTATCATAAAAACTATTTTAAAAATAATCCGAATAATCCGTATTGCCAGTTTGTCATTGCTCCAAAACTGGACAAATTCCAAAAACAGTTTTTTAAGATCATAAGATCAACATAGACACATCTATTTTTTAAAAACTATAAATATATAAATAAACATAACTATTATTATGGCTAATGATGATGAGATTCTGGATGAGTTAAAAAAAATCACAGCCTTGCTTACCCCAAAACCCGCACCACCGCCACCTAAAGGATTTATGAACGAATTTAGAGCTTTTATGTCTCAGTACAAAGTACTAGGAATGGCTGTAGCTTTTATTCTTGGTTTGTATTTAGGTGCACTGGTACAGGCCCTTGTAACTGATCTGATAATGCCAATCATACAATATACTACTCCGCCAGGAGTAAAATGGCAGAACATAGCTGTCGGGCCTTTTGAGATTGGTAGCTTTTTCGGAGCACTACTAACATTTATAATTGTAGCGCTGGTAATATTCCTGATTGTGAAAATGAGCTCTAAACCTCCCAAACTGAAGATCAAGAAAAAAGCATAATTTTTTTCTCACCTTTTTTTATTTTATGGGTTTTTGCTGTGTTTCTAAAAATTGAAAAAAGATAAATTTTTTGATGTTTATTCACACCCATGTTATAGCACACATTACCTTCTTATCCTCTATCTTAATGAAATTTCTGCAATATATGCACCTGTCTAAAGGCACTGACCCATGCTCTTCTTCTTCCACATACTCAAGAGGACACAATACAGATCCTTGTTTAATTTCTCTGAGCCTTGCCACCAGAA
This sequence comes from Thermoplasmata archaeon, assembly GCA_038729465.1. NCBI lineage: Archaea > Methanobacteriati > Thermoplasmatota > Thermoplasmata > Thermoplasmata archaeon. Next base: position 2,714 of record JAVYRZ010000039.1, on the reverse strand, counting down.
AATCCGGCATTACTGATTCCTCAACCATAATGCAATTATATACGTCTATAATATAAATTTTACTACGACAAAAAACGTAATTATACGGTTATCAATTTGATTTATATATATTGCTGTGTGTTCTGCTACGGATAATGAAAAACACAGTTATCAAAATCAATATTGCTATTATAATGTAGTACATTAGCGGTGAGCTTGAAGAAATGCCAATGTTAGTCTTTTCGAGTGTCATGGTGGTAATATTTCCATATATTATCATGATAATGAGCCCGGAACTTGAGGCTACCCACATTGTCATATTGTTAGCTGTAGAAGGATTGGGATTGTAAAGATCATCTGGATTTATGGTGCTGAAGTTCACAGGCAAGTTCAGAGTTGTGTAATTAACCTCATCTGCAGCAAAAGATCCAGCAGCTGTTTTTATGGTTATATGCTTTATTGTCATTGTGGTTGCATTATATCCTGGCATGGTCCTACCAGCATTCAAAGCAGTTAAAACAGTAATGTTTTCTGCCGGAAATGGTGCAGGATTGTTAAATGTTGCTTTTTCTGAGATACTGGTTCCAGAATATGGCACGCTTTGCATCGTAACATTAAATGATTGTGCTGCCTGATTAACGGCAGAAATAGTATATAATATTGTGGAATTTGAGGTGCTGTTGTTTACATGCTCTATTATGCTATATTGTGCATAAGCACCATCAAATGCCCAGGAAGGCACGGATTGAGAATTTACTGCGGGCATGCTTATTGCCACTAAAAGCAGCAAGAGGAACAACGTCATAATTTTCTTTGTTGCCATTAACTTAACTACCATTTTTCAGACTAAATACAGCTTTTTTTAATATATTAATGTTGCGTGTGCTGTTTCAGTTTCTAAGATACTTGACCATCGTCATTGAATCGATATTCTCTTACTGCCTTAACTTCGCCAGGATCGGGAATTATCAGTATTCTCGATCGCTTGACTATGTTTCCAGCCCTAGTCCAGTCCAGCGGCTCACCATTTAAAGTATAAGGCACTATCTTGCCCTCTTCTTTTATTTTTTTGTACGGAGCCTTTAAAAACTCGTAAAGAGCCGGCGCATCATCTTTAAAAGTAAGAAAAATCACTGCTCTGGTCCTGAATTTTATGAGATGGTTTAAGATCGTCACTTTCTTTGTCAGCTCTCCGTACTCTGCTTCCACATTGATAATCTTTCTACCCATTTTCAGTATTGCGTCTGGCGTCTCTTTGTTTGAAGGCTCTAACACTGTACATTGCATGTTCATGCTGCTAAAATACTGCACTGCTCTGTTTATCAGGTATCTATGATACTCACCCTCATTGAGCACTCTCTCCACTTCTGAAATAGAACCCAAATATTTCTCACCATCGACTGTAATGAAAAAACCGCCATGATCCGCGATTAGGTTCCTGCTTTGATAGGTTCTCAACACTAAATCCAGCTCTGATATCTCTATGTTTTTAATGGCCTTGACTTCTCTGTATATGTCTTCAAACGCGAGCGTTCTATGTTTTCGGTTCTGTAATCTCGATATTGCAAAAAGCACAAAATCATAGCTATTGCTATTTAATTCAATCTTTGTGCCATACCTCTTTACGCTCGATTCAATCAAGTTTCTCACATCTTTATCGTTATCTTGATGATCGATGGTTTTTAAGGTCAATATTGTATGTTTCCCATCCTGCATGGTCCTAAACAATATGTGATTTCGATCCATGTTCTGGAGCAGATACTCTATCTTATCCTCGGATCCTGGATATGGGGAAAACAAGTGCTTGAGCTTCTGAGAGTCTGAAGCACCGATATTAAATGCGCAGATGCTCGCAATGTTTCCGAGCATAGATTCCAGCAGATCTTCCTGGATCTGGTTCAGGTGCTGTGTTGCCAGGATCATGCTTATTCCATATTTTCGACCTTCGCTCAGCATGCTCTTCAGGTTCAGAGCACTGAAATTCTGGAGCTCATCAATGATCAAAAATAGCTGTGATTGTAAGTTCAGTTTTAACTTTGCGTGCCAAAGCATATTGATGATCAGAGAGCCTACCATGCTGCTCAATGTTTCACTGATATTTGACTTTGAAAGGTTTACTATTATTATCGGTGTGCCTGATAATAATTCCATAAAATCAATAGACTGCTTTTTAGATGCGATCAGCTCTCTTATAAACATGTTCTTTTTTATTGGCAAAAGCTTGTTTATAGAGCTTGTTACATATTCCATGTTGTATTTTGACCGGTACAGATCTTTCAGGTATCCAGCTACCTCCCTGTCTTTCGTAATCCTTAAAAACCTGGCTCTGCAATCTTTGTCAACCAGCAAATCTAGAAGATCCGTGATCGTGGCATTGTTGTATGTATCAAGCAGAGCTTTGGTGAGAGTGCTGAATATCACTTCCAGCCTGGGTCCCCACGTACCCATCGAAAACTGCTCATCTTTCGAAAATAGCAGCTTGAGATTATCTACCGCTCTCAACCGCTCCAGTTCGTTTTGAACCGGGTCGGAAGATTGATTTACGTGCAATGCGTTCATTGTTATGGCATAATATTCATTGCCACTCTTCAAGAACTCGGGCGTGATATATATAAGGTCTCGGGATCTATGGTCAGGTATCACCTTCAGCACCCGGTAAGCCAGCTCTCCATGAGGATCTATCAATACCAGTGCCTTATTATTCATTATTAGCTGTTCTGCAATGTTCAACAATA
>JAVYRZ010000038.1 GCA_038729465.1 Thermoplasmata archaeon | reverse complement strand
TTCCTGAAATTCTAACGTGCAACCCTACACTCATCAACTTTGGCGATTTTTTAGATTCTCTGTAAAGAACGTCAAATGTATCTTTTAAGTACTGGAAAAATTCAGTGCTTGTAGAAAATCTGTGCATAGGACTGTAAAAATGAAAATCGTTTGCATCCGGGGTATATGATATTATCAACATTCCTGTTTTTTTGTAAAAATAAGGAAGGTCATCATTGTATGCATCAGAATCATATATAAAATTTTTAAACTCTAATAAAACCTCTAATGTGTTTTCACTTGGCTCTCTTGCATAAAAACCGACCGGCTTTTTGTCAGTGATATGCTCTATAGCTTCTACAGAGTTCTTTATGTTTTCCCTTTCTTCTTCATAGCTCATCCTGTACTGCTCAGTCCACCTGTAACCATGATCACATATCTCATGGCCATCTTTAATTATTCTCTTTACTGCCTCAGTATTCAATTCGAGAGCTTTTGCAACACCATAAAATGTAATGTGTATGTCTTCTTTTTTAAACAGCTCTAACAACCTCCATATTCCAACTCTCTGTGCATATTCATATACGCTCTCCATTCCAACATTTCTAACATTCATGTCCACAGGTCCAAACTCTCCCACTGTTTCAATAATCTTATCTACCGCATAAGAATGTTCTGCCCCTTCTTCATAATTAACCACTATGGACAATGCTAGTGTGCTGTTTTTAGGCCATCTGAACTTTGGCGGATTTGAGCCGTATCCAATAAAATCTCTATGATATACCATTTATATCTCACCTTCAAAAATCCATTCTTACAGATCCTATTTTTTTCAGTTTTTCTTTATTTCTGGCTATAAATAACACGATAATATATCCTATTACCGCCCAAAAGAAAAATAGTATCGGTCCTATTTCCATATGATACGATGGCGGCCAAACACTTGCGTAAAGTGCTCCCAAGAGAAATGCAAATGCAATGATCGGCAATAAAATGGATCAATAATAGCAATATAAGTCCAGCCAGAAATATTCTAAATGAAAAATTAGCAATATCAGATAAGAAAGTGGTAGTTGGTGATAGGGGCTTGTAGGTCGTGAAATAGCTTGTATATCTTTCAGAACATAGAAATGAAGTGACAATAATAGAGTTGTTGCCTGAACTAGCTTCAGAGATTGAAACGCTGAGCAGAAATTATTTATTAAAGAGCTGAACTAGCATATTATAAAATATATTTTAAGCGCTCCGTAAAGGAAATCACTAAAAACTCGATTATTGCTGAAAACACAGAGCTTACAATGGATTATTTCATAATTTTATCTTGTAGGTTTTGTGATTGAAGCCTTTATGACGAACTGATAAACAAATATGAAATATATATAATGGCGATGTGCTAGAAGGCTGGTAAAATAATAGAGACGGTATTACAATGGTTCAGCATTGGAAAGATTGTATTAAGATTGATTTTTTGCAGAACTTTGCCAACTTTTTGCTGATACAGCAAATGCAGTTTTTAGATAACAATAAACTTGGGAAAGTATTAAAATTCTTAACAAAATCAAAAAATAAAAAAAATTAAAAAGAGTGTTTACTCTTTTTTCCATTCTTTTGCTTCAGGCTCTTTGAATTTAGGCTTTTTTCGCAATCCTGTATAAATCAATACTACAAATGCCAGTATTACAAGAACGAGAATAATTATGCCAATCTCGAAATAGAATGTAGTATTCAGAGAGTTTGTGTTTGAAGATCCTGTAGTTTTTATGCTAGAAACTGTAACATTCAGTGTTCCAAGAGAAGTTTGTATAGATGCCACTCCGCTTTGCACAGTTGTAATATGTCCTGAGATTGAACCTAGATCTGTTTGAATAGTAGCAGCACTGCCTACCAAACTGCTTACGTTTGCAGCAGTTGTTTTAACTGTTCCATTCAAAGCACTTAGAGAAGATTGCATAGTTACATTCAGCCCGTTTATATAACCTTCGATGCTGATCATATCATTGTTCATACTCTTGATTTGCAAGCTTGAAAAGCTAGTCAAATTATAATTTATATTGCCTGCTAGTGTATCAATAGCAATTGTTGTAGCATTGATCTTGGTTATTGTAGGTACAAGATTGTTTAAAGTGGTTGACAAAGTGCCTAAAGTACTGTTCAGTCTAATAATCGAGCCGTTTACATCAATGATTGCTGCATTGATATTATTGAGCTTGGTCATTGCCTTGCCTATCGTAGTATTAATGAAAACTTCACCATTTTGTATAGTCTGTATCGATGCTTTTATAGCACTGATATTAGTCTCCATCTGCCCGAATGCAGTGCTGATCTGTACAGAAGTACCTTCAATAGATACTACTGCAGCATTGAGCTCGCTCAAAGGCACCTGCATTGCAGACGTGATCGTGCTGTTTATTGAAATTTCAAGTGTTGCGATCTCAGAGGGCGTGATTCCTGTTAACAACGCACCATTACCACTTATAAGCCCAAAATATGTTGCTGATTTTCCAATATATGTATTAGGATACGTTGATCCATTTGCAGTATGTGTCCCAATAGTATAAATATTTTGTGTCCACCCAAAACTGAGTGCCCAGTACGCACCAGCCACTAAATTAGGTGCTGTAAAAGAGCCGTTAAGGTAGACTGTAGTACCTTTTCCATATGTTGCTTGTAACGTTGTATACGCAGTTCCGTTAAGGTAGACTGTCACATATACTGGTCCATATCCTGTTCCAGATATTGAACTGCCGGTAGATGGTTCATAAGGAGAGGTAGAAGGAGCCCATGAAAACTGTACTAGCTCTGTTGGAAACGCATAGTTGTTAGTGCTTAATGTTATAGTAGAACTAGGAACTATTGTATACGATGCCGCTGCAATTACGCTATTTGAATTTATTGCTGTGACTGTAACAGCATATGTACCAGCCGGCACTATAGGCACAGTAAAAGATGAGCTCAGAGATCCTGTAGTGTCAGTCAAATAAGTACCAACATTGATTGTACCAAAATAGATGTTATAATAGCTGTTTGCAGAAAATCCAGATAGTGTAAATGATAATGACGAGGATATGCCACCGCTCTCTGTATTTAGTGAAATTGTGCTTACCACATTATAATATGCATATTCATAATAGCTTTCGCTAGTATATTTGAATACTGTAAACACTGCATAAGATCCTGCAGGTTCGGCTATGATTGAAATTGGCTTATAGAACGCTCCATTCGTAAGTGTCAGTGAATATGGACCTACAAGACCTGTGTAGGTCATGTAATAAAGAGTTGGTGCACTATAATAGCCAACGCCAACAGCATAAGTTGTTCCTTCATAGGATACTATTGTTAACGATCCTGAGGAAGGAGTATTGCCTGCAACTGAAACAATTACTGGCTCTGAGTACACAGCATTTGTAACACTATTCCCGTTATATACCAGAGACAGATTATACACTCCGTTCGCTAATGACGGAACTGTGAATGTCAGACTTCCAGTGTTAGATGAGCTGGACGAAGAACTCATTACTAGATTTGTAGAGCCTGAGGTAGTTGTAAATGAAAGCTCTTTATTGTCCAGATACACATTGTAAATGTAGGTAAGCCCAGAATACACATTTGCACCCTTTGGTATAATACTAGAAATTGTGAGAGTCTGAAAACTGGATGGTTTGAGAATGGAAAGTATCGAGATGCTGTATGATGAGGTGCCTACTGCATTATATCCGAACGATAGACCATTATATCCAATTACACTGCCCAAAGATATAGATTTAGAGGTACCAGTGCTGACTCCACTATACACAGATTTGTAAGTGAATATAAGCGTTCCGTTCAGTGCAGATGTAAATCTGTTGGCAATTGAAGAGTATGTGCCCACGGTTACGGACATTACCTGTGATGCTGGACCAGCACCGCTGTCTGTAAATGTATACTCATTTAGCGGGTTCAGACCGTACGCAATGACGGTGTATGTGCTGTTCGAGGGCATATACTCACTATAAGTAGTAGTCATCAAGTTTGCAGACGAATCTAAAACTTTATAATATGCAGATATCGATACTTGGAGGGATGCATACAGGCCGTTCGAAACTGCGGAAACATAATAAGTTCCAGCAATCATTGCCGGCAAAATGCCGTTCAATGTTCCAAATCCATTAGAGTCTGTCATTATGGTTCCTAACAGCACATTGCCTAGCATTATGCTCACTGATGAGGATGCTGGATAATTGTAAACAGTAGCCTTAAAAGCACTGCCTGGATAATAGTAGCTTGTTGTCGAAACTATAGTAAACGCGAATTCCAGCTGTGAGGGGGTAGGCACAGATACGTAAAATGCGTTAGACTGTGTGTAAGAGCTGGTATTATATGTAACAGTAACAGATTTTGGTCCTGTAGTGGTTATTGCGCTCGACAACGCTCCCGACACAGAAAAGTAGCCGCTTGAGGTTGTGGTTGTGGCAGAATTGGTGATTGTCACACCACCGGCATTGATACTGTCTACTGCAATTTTAGCACTTGCTGAGAATCCGTATCCTGTTATCGTTAATGATGTGCCTGATGCTCCGTTTATGTCTTGTGGTGAAGCAATAAGGATCGGAGTGATAGACATTGTAGAGTCTGCAGTTATGCCTGCATTCGATCCGCTATTTTCCTGCGCAACCACTGTGTAAGATCCCTGCGCTGCACTTGGAACTGTAATCTGTGCAGATAGTGTGCCTGATACACTGGCTGTGAACGTGGCAACGTAAATGTAATTTAAGGGTGTGCCATCTGCACCTGCAAGATAGATAGAAATTGATGCTCCAGGATCCCAGCCTGTGCCAGTGACCGTGCCTGTTGTGGTAGGCTGAGAGCCAGTAACGCTAAAGCTCGGCAATAGCGATGTGATCGTGATCGATGCCGGCGATGTAAACTGAGCGCCTGAAGATACAGAAGATGCAGAATCGCTAGCTAATAGATAGTAATTACCAGGGACGACTGTGGATGGGATTGTTAATCTAATATGGTTGTTTGAAAGCGATGTCAAACCCCCAGATAGAGTATAATATCCTATATACGAGCCAATTATACCTGATGAGCTGGTAGTGCTGCTCAAATAAAAGTACACTGTTGATCCAGAACCAAAGCTGCCTCCGCTCACGACCGTGAGTGTGGGTGTGTTAATTGAAAATACAGTCGGTGTATATGAAACTGATCCTGTGGCCGTTGCAGATGCTTGCGGTATGACTATGATAGCCATAGATATGACTACCAGTAACGTAACTAATATAACAGTAGCCTTATTTTTCAAATACATAATAATTAAGACCTCCTAGCGTAGTATATAAGATTTTACATATATAAACATTTTTTAAAAATAAGTATAAATTCAAAAGTAATAAATATGTCAAAAAATAAAAAAGTTAAAAAAAGTGTTTACTCTTTTTTCTTCTCTTCAGGAGCTTTGATCTCTTCTGGTTTCTTAGGATCTTGCTTTCTTATATGTGCGATCATATATGCAACTAGTGCCAATGTAACTAAGATCAGTACTAATACGACAATCTCAAAGATCATAGTATTTCCGACAGATTATGAAGTGCTAGATGTGGTGCTCTTTATTCCGTTTACTTCTGCAGTTAATGTTCTTAGACTCATGGTTATTGTTGCTACATTGCCATTAATGCTGGTTACAGTCGCGCCAATCTAGCTCAATGATGTGGTCACGGTTCCAAGCGTGATGTTGATCGTTGCTACAGTGCCGTTAAATGAGCTTGCATTGTCGTGTTAACATCGTTGATCTAACCGGTTATTGTTACCATTCCGTTGTTGAGCGGGTCAGGTTCATGTTTATATTTCCTACCAATGTTGCAATGTTCATGGTCGTTGTATTAATACTCATGATCACTGCTATGATTCTAATTAATAGATTGCTATTTGAAGCAGGAGAACTAGGTTTTAAAGGATATGTAATCTTTGTGTTAATATTTGTAACTGGATTATCTACTTATCTACTATTTTCCCGAAATAAGGCTTTTAAGTGCTGTTTAAAGTATCTGTAGCATATTAGCATATCTTAAGCTTGGGTAAATAGCAGAAAAACTACATAGTATCATAATTACTGCCAAAATAACTATCAATAAGATAGTTTGTTTATTTTTAAGATTAATCTTTCTAGTCATAAATCATAACTTTAACTTGACAATATCTAAAAATATATATTAAATTTTTACCTTATTTGATATTCATTTTCAGACCCTTCCCTTCTAGAGGGGAGGTTACAAAAACATCCTGCGTAAATTCAACCATCATTTTCTGGTATGCTAAAAAAAGGCTTTGGAAAGATCTAAAATAAAAAAATTTATATGGCTATATAAGTATGGCTATATAAGTATTATTTAAAGTATGGATAACACTCTAAAAAAGTATTTAATAATAGGGGTAGCGCTATTAATGGTTGTTTCCTCGATGTCTGTGCTATATTATGCCAATAATGGCACACAGGCAGCCGCGGTTAAAAATGGCGCTATACAAAACAATATAGCAAACTATATATCTAAAGGGGCTACAGTACCGATGACCA
>JAVYRZ010000037.1 GCA_038729465.1 Thermoplasmata archaeon | reverse complement strand
AGTTGGTAAAGTCAACTTCCGGATAGCGTATGTCAGAATGTATTTCATCGGAGATTACTAAAATACCATTATCTATGCAGATATCTCCCAATCTTTTAAGTTCTTCCTTCTTCCAGACTCTTCCAACTGGGTTGTGAGGATTACAAAGAATAATCATTCTCACTTTTGGATCCCTGACCTTTTTTTCGAGATCTTCAAAATCCATTTCGTAGTGTCCGTCTTTTAATATTAAGGGGTTATTCAAAAGATACCTTCCATTTGATTCTATAGACTTAAAGAACGGATAGTAGACAGGAGTTTGAACAATAATCTTTTCTCCAGGGTTAGAAAAGGCTCTGACTGCAAGACTGATTGCCGGAACTACTCCCGGAGTGAATACCATCCATTCTCTTTTTAAGTTCCAGTCATATCTTCGTCTGTACCAGTTTATGACTGCATCATAGTATGCTGACGTAAAATTTGAATAGCCATATATTCCATGTTGTGCACGTCGAGTTAAGGCATCTACAAGAGGCTTAGGCGCTCGAAAGTCCATGTCTGCCACCCATAGTGGCAACAGGTCATCTGAGCTAAAACGTTGAGCTAAAAAATCCCACTTAACAGATCCTGTTCCTTTACGATCAATTACTTCATCAAAGTCAAATTTTTTAGTTGCCATGTTAATTAATATAATATATAAAAATATAAAATTTGCTATCGAGTATTTACCTTATTTATGATCTTACTTATTATATCCTTGCACTTTTTTATTTATATTAAATATAGTCCATATTTATACAAACAAATAAAAATTTAAAGACTTTTGCTATTTTTTTAATATTACCAGTTTTATTTCGGTCATCTCTTCTATAGAGAACCTTATACCTTCCCTTCCAATACCACTTTTTTTCATGCCTCCAAATGGCATAGTGTCTATCCGGAAGTCAGAAGTGTCATTAACGAGTATAGTTCCATAGTCTAGCACATCAATTGCTTTCATAACCGTTTTTATTTCAGAAGTAAAAATTCCAGCATGCAATCCATACTGAGTATCATTTGCCAGGTTTAAAGCTTCATCAATATCATCAAAGCTCTTAATTATCGTAATAGGGCCAAAAGCCTCATTTTTCCATACCATTGATTTATTATTTACCTTATCTAGAACTGTGGGGAAGTAAATACTACCTTCTCTTTTGCCGCCCATTAGTATATCAGCACCTTCATCAACTGCTGAGTCCACCCAGCCTTCCACTCTTTTTGCCTCTCCTTCACTTATCATTGGGCCAATGTCTGTGCTTTCATCTAGTGGATTTCCAGCTTTCAATTTTCGAGCGGATTTAATGAATTCTTCCACAAATTCATTATATTCATTTTTTTGGACAATAATGCGCTGGGCATGAATGCAATTTTGACCTTGTGATTCAAATGCTGCATCAACGATTGAAGAAATGTTATTTTTCCAGTCTGAGTTTTCGCAAATTATTACTGGTGAATTGCTACCAAGTTCCATCGAGTATTTTTTTGGCCCTGCACTTTTAATCAAACTGTCTGCAGCTTCAATTCCACCAGTAAAAGTAACTTTCTTGATAAAGTCAGAATTGAGGAAAAATTTAGTAACTTCAGAACCTCCACCAGCGATTATATTCTGGAAAGAGTATTCGGGGAAACCACTTTCTGCAATTATTTCTCCCAATTTTAAAGATGAAAGGGGCGTGAGTGTTGCTGGTTTGTTGATTATTGAGTTGCCAGCAGCTAGTGCCGGTCCTATTTTGTGAGCTACAAGATTCAATGGATCATTAAATGGAGTTATTGAGAAAATCGGTCCTATCGGAACACGTATATAGTATGCAAATCTATCTTGCCCTCTTGGTTCAACGTCCAAAGGTACTGTTTCTCCGTGTATATTCTTCGCTTCTTCTCCCGAACTTTTAATTGTAAATGATGCTCTCTTAGTTTCTTTTCTTGCATATTTTATTGGTTTACCTGCCTCCATGGCAATTATTCTTGCTAGCTCATCTTGCTTTTTATTTATTTGTTCAGATGCATTTAGAAGAAAATCATATCTCTTAAATGCGGGTAACATGGAGTTTTTCTTAAAAGCTATCAGAGCATTATCAAGAATCTTTTTGGCATCAGTAAGATTTGTTTCTTTTATCTTTCTTATTGTCTCGTTATTAAATTTATTTTTCACAGATAGCATTTTACCAGCCATAAAGAAGTGAATAAATATCTAATATTTTATTATTTTTATATACATTTATTAGCTTTTGTTTTAATATTCGATGAAAAAATTAAATAATTAATAATGTTGCAAACTTAACCTTTTTCATGGAAGGTTAGAACTCGAGCTATTATCATAAAATTTATTATAGTTATTAGATATTATTATTTATCAACAGAGAAATGACAATTTATTAAATAGTTAAATTTAAATATTATAATGTAATGACAGAATTATGAAGAGGATAGGAATAATGATCGATGATGGATATCATGACCTAGAGTTATGGATCCCTTATTACAGGTTTAAAGAAGAGCATATAGATTTTGACGTGCTAGCATATGAAGATCGTGAATATTCTGGTGTGTACGACCTGGATCGGATCAGGCCTACTAACCTTATCACTGAAGATATGGATCATTATGACTTGATTTATATGCCAGGTGCAAACTCGCCGGCAAACCTGTTAAAAAATCCTATCACCATAAAGATCATCAAGAACATGAGTAACTCCACAAAATTTGCAACAATATGCCATGCACCATTGATACTCGCAGAGGCAGGACTGCTCTCAAATAAAAAGGTTACCGGACACCCGTCTATAAAAGATGAAATAGAGCGCAAGAACGCAATATACGTGGATGTGCCTGTAATAAGGACCTCGGATCGTATACTGTCTGCAAAAACGCATTTTCAGATGTATTTATTTATGCCAGAACTGTTGAAATTTGCAAGGGAGTAGTATGACGAGCATTGGAAAAACACTTGGCTTAAAAACAATACTATTTCCATTATTTGTAGTCATTGCTATTGTACTGGGATTGGAGCTTGGAATACATTTAAAGAGTGCGAGTGATGCTGTGGCCACGTACGGCATACCTGTAGGCCTGTTTTTCATGATCTATCCGGCCATGACGAAAGTGCGAATGCGCGATTTTGCAAAAAGTCTAACAAACATAAAGAGCGTGGGGCTGATGCTGGCACTGAACTATCTGATAGATCCGTTTCTTGTGGCAGGGCTCGGATACCTATTTTTCGACCTGATATTTTACCGCATGGGACTGATCAGCATGAACGTTGCAAATCAGGTGGTTGTGGGTGTGATACTATTGGGCGTGGCACCATGCATAGCTATGGTAATGGTATGGACAGATCTCTCAAAGGGCAATCTGGCGCTGGGAGTGTCTTTTGTAGCTTGGAACTCGATTATCCAGATCATTACAACTCCGTTTCTTGTCTACATACTTGCGAGAACTAGCGTTGTAATAGAGCCTTCGCTGATACTGGAGAGTGTGCTGTTGTATCTGGCGCTGCCGCTTATTGCAGGTGTATTGACCAGGCAGTTAATGCACAAAAAACCATATTTTTCAAAGGTTCTGAACGTGCTGGGAAACGTGCAGACTATAGCGCTGCTGTTTACAATAATCGTGATGTTCTGGAGCGAAGGGTATGGAATCATAGAATATCCATCGCTCATATGGATGATGGCAATAGTGATGCTCTCGTTTTATTTTATATTGTTTCACATTGGCTATTTTACAGCAAAAAAGCTCAAATACAATTATCAGGACTCTACAGCGATCGGATACACAGTTTCTGCGCGAGACTTTGAAGTGGCAATAGCCATTGCCTTAGTTGCGTTTTCCAAGTACCCGTTTGTGCCAATAGCCACAGCGATAGGGCCATTGTTAGAAATACCGTTAATGTTGTTGCTGGTCTGGGTTCAGCTGGGCAGACTTGAAAAATTTAGAAAATCAGAAAAAAGTTTAATATCATTGTGACATTATAGATTAACAATATGAACAATGTTGAGTATTGTAACCTTAAAAAGATAACGCCTGTAAAAATCGAAGATTTTGAGTCTGTGGAGCAAATAACTGAAGCGCTTGCAAACAAAGCGCGGCTTGCTATATTATATGCTCTTAACAAATACGGAGAGCTGTGCGCTTGCGAGATCATACCTTCGTTCAAACTTGCACAGCCTACAATCACGTTGCATCTTCAAAAACTGTATAATGCAGGACTGCTCAAAAAAAGAGAAGAATGGAAATACACGTACTATTCTATAAAAGATGAGTATCTGCAGTTTGTAAGAACCGTGCTGGAACTTAACAAAAAATCAAAATTGTGAAAAAAACAGTTATTCTGCACAGCAGCTTAACCTTGACATATCTTTAGAAAATGATTGTGCGACCATCTTCAGTGATTCAGACATTGTTGGATACGGATGCACGATCTCTGCCAACTCTTCAGGAGTCATCCGATACTTGATTGCTAGCGTGGCTTCTGATACAAACTCTGATATGTAAGGTGCAAATCCATGAAACCCGATGATGTGATCTTCCTTGTCAGTGAGCATCTTTACAAATCCAGCAGTATGGCGCATGGTATTTGCCTTTGGAACTAGCACATTGGTCAGTGTTCGAACATTGTATATAATATTTTTCTTTTTAGCTTGTTCTTCAAGCAACCCCACTCCAGCAATCTGAGGATCTGTGTATATCGCATATGGTATTAGATTATAATCGATCTCGAGATCCTGCCCAAAAAGCGCGTTTTCAGCAGCTACAGCACCTTGCTTTGCAGCTACTGTAACGAGCATATTTAAGCCTGTTACATCTCCTGCAGCGTAAATGTCGGGATTTGAAGTTTTTAATGTTTTGTCTATTATCACAGCATCGTGATCATCAACAGTTACAGTCGCTGTATTCAATCCTATGTTTTCGGTATTAGGTATTCTTCCAGACGCGACTAACAGAGCTTCAAAAAACAAGGATTGTGAATCTCTTTTTACGCTTATATCAATTTCATTCTGTGATTTTAGTTTTCCCACTCTATGAAACGTGACATTTTTCAGTATTTTCACACCGTTCTTGTTAAGATACTGTTCTACAGCCTCTGACATGTCTGCATCGTACTTTTTCAATAGCCTTTCTCCTCTCTCAAATATTGTAACTTTTGAGCCTAGCCAGCTCAGATACATACTCATTTCCAGTGCGATGTAGCCACCTCCTATTATGCCTATGCTCTCTGGAACTTTGCTCATGTTCAACAGCTCATTGCTGGTCAATATATTAATTTTTGAAATGCCATCAATGCCTGGAACATGCGGCAAAGAGCCTGTTGCTATTATGTATTTTCTCGCGCTGTAAGTGCGATCTGCAATTTTTATAGATTGTCCATCAAATTTGCCAGTGCCTTTCACAAACTGGATATTGGGATAGTATCCTAATAGATTCTCGTACTTCTCTTTTCTAAGCTTTGACACAAGCGCATCTTTCTGCTCTATCAGCTTTTTCAGGTCATACTTGCCATTTAATTTTATCTGCTTGAAATTATTAATTGCAAAGTTTCCAAACAGCGATGAAGCCCATAAAAGGTTCTTGCTCGGTATGCATCCTCTATTTACACAGGTTCCTCCAATTACATTATTTTCTATGATCATAACATGCGCTCCAAACTCTACAGCCTTGATCGCTGCTGAAAACGCGGCAGAGCCGCCACCCAGAATTATGAGATCGTAGTCTTTCATTTTTGATCATCTTCTAACATGGCTCTGTAATGTGACTTGCCACTAAATATTGGCAATTTCAAAACTTCTTCTGCAGATATTTTGTCAGTATCCACAATTATGGTGCCATGCTCATTTAAAAATGATAGATTCAGTACTTTCACGCCATCTTTTTCGTTAAGGTGTTTAGTTATTGTAATAGCACAATCTTCGCATGTCATACCATATATTTTCAAGTTTACTTTTTTTTTAACCATGATAAATCATAATAAACGTCTGTTATTTAAATTAAAAAGTGTATATTTTTAAAGCTGCTTTAAATCGTTAAAGTAATACGGCTAAGCCTTAAAGCAGTTATTTTTCATTTTGAAAAATAATCTGAAAATTATAGAAACTTTACAGAACAGTAGCTGGCTGATTAGAGATGATAGCTAAATAATTGATATCAATTTATAAAAGCGTTGTGTTAAATGGCACTCCCACGGTTCTATTACATATATGTTTGTTTTGGGATTTATTCCGTATAAGCATAAGGTATTGTTTATTAATACTACCCTGATATGCGTGCTTGCCATGTTCATAATCTGGGTTTTATTCTTAACTCCCGGCCGTAAAGTTAAAATTCCTATGTCTTTATTATCTATAATATTGTTTATAAACTCTACTATTTCTTGAATTGCTAATGTTCCCCTATATTTCTCAATTACTCCAATCGAAATAAGGTAAAATACGGGTGAACCAAATGTTTTGAGCTTGGTTATCGCTTGCTGTATCAACGCACCTGTTTTTTCTTTGTTCTGGCTGCCAAGCGAAATTATATTCTCTTTATCACTGCTTGATCTGGTATAATCTAAAAAGATTATGTGAGTGTCTACTTTTGTTTTATCATTTATATATATGTTATATCTCTCTTTTTCTTCTTCAATTGAGTATCCAGTTGGTAAGGCCATTAATACGCCTCGATCTAAAACTACAGCATTTGCAATTATAGGCAATTTTAGTAGCTGGCTATGCAATCCTACACCTTCACCGTACTCTATTAAGTTTACCGATCCATAGCTGTATCCTCCACCTAATATATCATCCAGATCTTTAATGCCTGTACTAAACTTGTTATCATTCACAGATATTGGTACTTCAAAATGTTTTTTGCACTCTATATCTATCATTTGTGAAAATATGTAAAACTTTCCATCTTTTAATGTGAAAAGGTATTTTTTAAATTTTGTCTCGATGCCTCTCAGTTTCTCAATTGACAAGATTCTTATTTTTCGATTATCATAAAGATCCTGCTCTAATAATATTACTCCATCTGCAATATACTCTAAATTTTCAGCTTTTTTCTTCTCTAACACAAATATTATGTCTGTGTTTCCCCCTTCAACCAGGTCTTTTACAAGTGCATAAACTAAATCTTCC
>JAVYRZ010000036.1 GCA_038729465.1 Thermoplasmata archaeon | reverse complement strand
TCCCAGGCTTTTTAAATCCTCAGATTTTTTGGATATGCCTATCTCTATGTTTTTATCTGCTTTTAAAGTGCTTAAAGCTTTTTTAAGCTCAAGAATTTTATTGTTATCCAGATCTTTCAAAGGAGTGTAGTGAGGATCAAAACTATTATGCGAATCCACGATGGCAATATCTCTAACCGCTCCTCTTCTCAACTTCCTTATAATTTTCATGCCCAGGTCAAAATCAATGTCATCAAATCCATATTTTTCTGGAGAGAGAGACAGAATCAATGAATGTCCAAAAAGCTGAGCTTGATATTTGATGTCTGTTTCAAATGTTTTAATACCGCTCCCTTTTTCTTCAAACGAAAGTTTTGTAACGTGCTCTTTAATAACCCTGTTCATGTGTTCAACATCCTCGTCTCCTCCACAGTTATCATCATGCGTGGTACTGGTATGAAATATGAATATGTTGTCAGAAACATCTTTCATCATATTTTTTAGCTTGTACTGAAAATTGCTGCAGCCAACCTCTCCAAAAGGACCAGGGTGCACATAAGGAAATAGAAACACAGCCTTGTTTTTATTATTGGCTTTAAAGACTATAAAGCTCAGAGGAATCTCTTTTATAGAGTACATTTTTTGCATGAATTTACTTAATGATTTCATATCTTCAGCAGCCTGCGTGCTCACATAGTTTACAAAAGTGCCTACATAGTTTAACGGGTTTTCATTATACTCTTTTACAAAATCAGAGATCAAAAACCTTAAAAATAGTCTTGCAGTAATAATAAAAACTATGCCAGAAAGTAGAAGTGGTATAAGATATAGGAGATCTTTGTCATGAATATAATAAAGTATTGCAAGTCCCAGAACATAGTTATATGATATAATATTGTATTTTATCTTATTAATATCAAGAAAAGGGCTGTAAAAAATGAATCTTATAAATGGTGATATTGAAAATGAAAACAAGAGGCTGAAGCCCAAGTCTTTCGTTATTATATATAATATTATGAAGATAACAAAACAGATAAAAAATGTAATCTCGTTCAAAAGTGATATTCTATTTATAGGAAAAAATATTTTATATAATTTAATAAAAAAATAATCTAACAAGATCACTAATATGAATGGTGAGATCAATAGTAAAACAATGCTCAATAATGATAATCTTGCAAAAAGCTCGAAAATCAAAATTACTATGATGATCACTAATGATGTCCATGCAAAATTAGGTGCTTTAAACATCCTGTTTTTCAAGTTTAAGAAATATTTCTCACCTTTCAGATCCATTATTGATGTATATATTAATACTCTATATTTTTTTTTCTGAATGTTAAAAAAAATTAAAGATAGATAAAACCAAAAAATATGTAATTGTTTCAAGTGAGCGTTTTATATTAAAGGTCACATTTTCCAGTTTGGCATGCAGGATCAAAAGTGGCACTTACTTTCAAATACTCATCATTTTCTTTCTTTTCTAATATCAGATCTATTGACTTAATATCCCTCGTCGCTTTATTTTTAGTATCAGAACCTTTATAAATCACCTGAACGCTCTTGCTGCCATCCCTGTATATTGTTATACCTTTGCAGTTTAATCTGTAAGCATCTAAATACGCTTTTTCTACATCGATCATCGTAGCATCGTTTCTCAGGTTTATAGTTTTTGAAACAGCATTATCTACATACTTCTGAAATGCTGCCTGCATTAATACATGCCATTTGGGATCAATGTCATGTGCAGTAATAAATATCTTTTTTGCATCTTCTGGAATGTCGAGATGCTGGACCGATCCGGTCTTTGCAACCTCTGCCATCAGTGCTTCAGAATAAAACCCATGTTTTTTAGAGTACTCTTCAAATAGCGAATTAATTTCAAGTAGTTGTGTACCATCCATCACGTTTCTTATAAATGCGAGCGCAAATAAAGGCTCAATGCTGGAGGTAGTATCTGCTATTATGGAAATAGTGCCCGTGGGTGCGATTGTGGTAGTGGTCGCATTACGCATCTTTCTAGGATACCACTTTGAATCTTTCCAGGCTGGGAAGGTGCCTCTTTTTTCAGCAAGTTCTTCACTCATTTGATGACTTTCATCGTTTATGAATTTCATTACTTTTTCAGCAATATCCAAGGCATCGTCAGAGTCATAAGGCACATTTAGCTTAAGTAACATCTCTGCAAAACCCATCACTCCAAGCCCTATTTTTCTGGTGAGCTTGGTCATCTCTTCAATGCTTTTTAATGGGAATTTATTAGCATCAATTACATTGTCCAGAAAATGAACAGATTCCCTGACAATCTCTCTCAACAGATCCCAGTCTATCTTCCCGTCTGTCACGACAAGAGACAGGTTAATAGACCCTAGATTGCAAGATTCATATGGCAATAATGGTTGTTCACCACAGGGATTTGTGGACTCAATCTCTCCTAAATGAGGTGTTGGATTTTTTCTATTGATCTCATCGATAAATATTATGCCTGGATCTCCTGTTTTCCATGCCTGTGATATTATCAGATCCCAGACTTTCTTCGCATTTTCAGTTCTGACAACGCTTTTATCTCTGGGATTATAGAGATTGTACTGTGAATTGGAAAATAATGCTTTCATAAACTCATCAGTGACTGCCACCGATATGTTAAAATTGCTGAATATCTTATTATCTGAATCTTTAGAGGTAATAAATTCCAGAATATCAGGATGATCCACCCTCAAAATGCCCATATTTGCGCCCCTTCTTTTTCCACCCTGCTTGATCACGTCTGTAGCTACATCAAATATGCGCATGAAAGATAATGGGCCAGAGGCAACACCTTTGGTAGATCCTACAAGGTCCCCGGATGGCCTGAGCCTCGAAAACGAGAATCCGGTTCCACCTCCAGACTTGTGAATCAATGCTGCATTTTTTACAGCATCAAAAATGCCATCCATAGTATCTTCAACAGGTATTACAAAACATGCAGAAAGCTGTCCTATATTGGTAGAGGCGTTCATCAAGGTTGGAGAGTTTGGCATAAAGTATTTTTGGCTCATTAAATTATAAAATTTTACAGCAGTGTTTAATATACTATCTTCTTTTTCGTTCAGTATTTCCAAAACTTTTGAAAATGGTACTTTCATCATTTTTTCTTCATTAAGAGAGGTATATGCATGTTTCAGCATAGTATATTCAACTGAAGATAGATTATGGTCTATATCATCAATATTCCAAATTTTCTGTGCTGCATTTTTATCAAATATTTCATCACTGTAGAGAATATCGATCATAGCGATATATTTAGAAACGCGCTCATACATCTGTCTTGGTGTTTCTATGATTTCTCCTTTTTCATTTTTCAATAAATATCTGTTTTCAAGGACCTTAATAGCATTAATAGAGTGTTTTAGATCATCTTTTACACCGTATGACTTCTTGATTTCCCTGATTAGTTTTCTCTTTTCTCTGTATATTATATAAGCTTTAGCAACTTTAGTATAACCTTCAACCATCAATACTTCTTCTATAATGTCTTGGATCTCTTCAACTTTAGGAGTGGTAATGTGCTCTATTTCAAGCTTTTTCACTACCTTTTCAGCTAATTTTTTTGAAGTGATATAATCTTCAGAACCAACTGATTTTAGTGCTTTGTATATCGCATTAATTATCTTCTTAATATCGAAAGTCGCGACGCTTCCGTCTCTCTTAACAACGTTCTCTATCATAAAAATCACTCTTTTTGAAGGTAGAAAAGAATAAGAAATAAGTATAATTTAAAACTTTTTAGTACCGAATATGGTAAAAAATAGTGACCATGTTAATGTATAACACATATTAAAAAACATGGTAAACATCATTTTTTGCTAATGAAAAGGTTGCGGTATGCATCTATGCTGCCTATATCTACCCATGTCCCCACATATTTGATCCCATAAAGCTCTGTTTTTTTCAATAACCATGAAATGAAAGTTCCTAAAGTATCTTTATTTTCACTGTTTTTTACATATTCCTCTAAAAACTTTTTGATCTCTTTTTTGAACAAATAAACGCCCATGCTTATTAAGGTACTGTCTGGATCTGCAGGTTTTTCAGTGATCTTTAAAATTTTTCCGTCAGAATCAATCTTTACAACCCCAAATCTTTTAGCTTCTTCAAGTTCCTTTATATCATATAATCCTATTACAGACTTGTTGAGTGATCTGAACTTTTCAAAAGATGTGTCTAGATCAAAATCAAAAAAATTGTCTCCTGCAATCACTATAAAATCAGAATTTATATTTAACTTATCTAATACATACTCTATTCCCTTAACAGCTCCAAACTTCTCAGATTCAGATCTTGTAGGCTCAATTATTAGCTCCATATTTTTGTAAGATGGATGAGTATTAATATAATATCTAAATTGATCTGAAAACTTGTAATTTGTAGATATTATTATCTTTTCAAAATTTAAGTTTTTAACATGATCCAAAATATGATCTATTATAGGTTTGCCAGAAACCGGAAGCAATGGCTTTGGAATAAACTCTGAGATCGGCATCAGCCTTTTTGCAAATCCCCCTGCCAATATTATTAATATCATTAAAAAGAAAATAAGATGAAAATATTTATAGTTTTTTATACTCCAATATCAGTAATGAGATCCGACAGGTCAATGATCTGCAACTTCACTTTTGTAGGTATGCCATCCTTGGACCAACCACGTACCTGATAATAGTCATCAAGCATCTTTTGCAGCTCTTCTTCTTTTACGTACGCTCCTTTAGACACACCTTTCGGAATAGGATCATGCGTCACACGATATGGTAACTTGTCATCTTTTCTCGACAATCCTTCTCTGACATTAAAGCTTTTCTGTATATTGTAAGATCTCTCACCAACAAGCATAAGCTCTGACGGACTCATGTCAAATCCAGTGACCGCATATATAATGTCAGGAAAACCTTCAAGGAAAAACATATGTCTTGAAAATTTGCACATGCCTACAGTATCATATACTGTCATCAAATCTTCCATAGTCTTGACTTCAAATCCCTTGTTATTGGCAGATAACCTGTCTACGCCCTCAAACTTCCACCACTTCCCGGTCAGTTCCAGTCCATAGACCCCAGCAGTCAAATGACAAGCTCCTCTAACAGAGACCGCCTCGGCAAGAGCCATGCCTTTTATGCCTCTCACATCATATGCTGGAGGCTCAAGACCTTTTACATGCATTGCGAACTCTTCACCTTTTCCAAGCTTTTCTACGGCACTTTTCACGCCATCTGCCAACAAGTTACCTAAATATCCCTCTCTGAAAGCCATCTCTTTCAACAGCTTTGCAGTGCCTTCAACATCTCCAAACTTTGGTGCATCTTTCAATATTCCTCTTTCTCCAGCCTCCATTGCCCATGAGATCGTTAATCCTGCAGAGATGGTATCAAATCCATACAGGTCACATAATAGATTTAAATATGCTACAGCCTCAGGATCGTCAATGTCAAGATTTCCACCTAAAGAATAAAGTGTTTCATACTCAATTCCATCCACTGATACACCTTTATATTTTCCATCTTTTATCTCGAACATGTGCCCGCAAGGTTTGTTACAGTTGGGGCAAGGATGAAACTTCTTTGCATAAATAGGTGCCCAGTAATAGGGATCAATATGCGATTTCTCACCCTCTTTCAAGGTGTCAAAAGCACTCTGAAAATATCCTTGTTGCCAGTTTCTGGACGGAAATGTGCCACGCTGGGTATTCATCCAGCTATAAAATTCGCCAGTGCCATAATTCATATCATCTTTTGCAGCAGGGTGCTCTCTTAGTATCTTTGCCCATTTTTGAACGAGTTCTTTAAATTGCGGGGGATCAAATATTTTTATTGATCCAGAACCTTTTACAGCTAATCCTTTTAATTTTTTAGAGCCAAATACAGCACCAATACCCGTTCTTGCAGCCTGACGCTCTTCACAATCGATACCTGCAATTTTTGACAGGTTTTCTCCGGAAGGACCGATTGCTGCAGTTGCTACTTTTCCATATTTCTCTTTTAGCTTATTCTGGGTCTCTCGGGTATCTAAACCCCACAGATCTGTGTTCTCTATTTTCACGTTATTATCATCTATACTGATAACAACAGGCTCTTTACTCTTCCCTTTTATTATCATCAAGTCATAGCCTGCTTTTTTGAGCTGTACTCCTAACGTAGCACCAGCTACAGCTCTTCCCAATCCTCCTGTAGCCGGAGATTTTGTCAAAAAAACAGTTTTTGAAGCAGTTGGTACTCCTATAGGCACAAACAGTCCCGGAGATATGATGATTGGGTTTTGTTCATCAAATGCATCCGTACCTTTTTTAGAGTCTCTGTAAAGATAATAAGAAGCAAGTGCTAAACCTCCAAGGTATCTTCTAGCAATTTTTTGATCCAGTTCTTCTTCTGAAATCTGGCCAGCAGTCAAATCTATTTTCAAAATCTTACCTGTAAAGCCGAACATATAAATCTTTTAACCAGTAATACTATCAATAATATTAACTATTCGATATGTATAAAAGTACATTTTCAAATCTACAATTTTAACAGTAAAAAAAATCAGACATTCAATAACAAAAACTCAACAGTTTCTTTTATCAGCTCAATACCTTTTTTGATGTTTTCAGGAGAGGTAGCATAAGATATTCTGATATGTTTTGCACCATTGCTTCCAAATGCAGTGCCAGGGGCAACGACGACCCCGTTTTTAAGCAGCGAGATCGCAAATTTATCATCGTCTAAACTGAGCGAATAGGCAGGAAACAGATAGAACGTACCATCTGGAACATGCTGTGAAAATTGTGGTATTCCAGAAAACAGATGCAAAGCAAGATCCCTTCTTTTTTTAAACGATCTTACCATATTTCTTGTAAATTGGTCCGAGTTTTGGATTGCTGCCAGCGCCCCGTACTGTAAAGGAGTTGCAGGGCAAGCGATCAAATAATACTGTAATTTCGAGATTGGTTCAATAAGTTTTCTTGAAGCAATCAAATAGCCAATTCTCCACCCGGTCATCGCATATTCTTTGGAAAATGAGTTTATAAATATCAGCTTATCATATTTTCCAAGGAAAGTAGTCTCATCTCTATCAAAAACTATTTTCATATAAACTTCGTCAGATATTATATATAAATCATGAATCATAGCAAACTCGATAATGTTTTTGATCTCTCTTTCTGACAATACTGTACCTAAAGGATTGCTAGGACTGTTGACGATTATCGCCTTGGTTCTAGAGGTAATAAGAGGTTCTAGATCTGCAAGATCTAAAACGAATTTTTTAGAACTTTGCAAAGGATAAGAAACAGGTATACCGCCTGCTAATGTAACATGAGGTGCGTATATTACAAACCCCGGATCGGGAACCAAAACTTCATCATTTGACTCCAGCAGTGAATATAAAGCCAAGTAGAAAGCTTCAGTGCCACCCATAGTGATTATAACATTTTCTGCTTTTAGGTCTGCATATTTTCTATATTTTTGTGCAATAGCCTCTCTCAGTTCAGGCAATCCAGATGAAGGTCCATATTTATTGAATCCCATCGTGATCGCTTTTTTTGCAGCCATCTGAACATATTTAGGAGGTTGAAAATCAGGTTCTCCTATCCCTAGATTTATAGATTCTTTAGATGCCAAATTAAAAAATTTTCTTATACCGGAAGTTGGAATACTGGAAACTAATCCATATGCCATAATCTCACATTACAATTTAGGTTATAAATGTTTAGTAAAATAATTTTCGAATAAATTGACTGATTTATAAAACAATATTCAAGATCAAAAAATAGATATAGAAATATTTATTATCTTCTTTTTTTATCGATACTCATTAACAAGAGGTGAATTTTAATGCATAAAATGACTGAACTGAATTTAAAAGAAGCATATGCTGGAGAGAGCCAAGCGCACATGAGATACTTGATTTTTGCAGATGTCGCTGAAAAAGCAGGATTTAAAAATGTGGCAAGGCAGTTTAGGGCAATTGCCTATGCAGAGCAGATACATGCAACAAATCATTATAAGAACCTGGGAATGATCAGAGATTCTTCGCAGAATCTTCAGGTAGCAATTGACGGAGAAGCTTATGAAGTAGAGGAAATGTATCCTGTATTTAATCAAACAGCAAAGTTTCAGAATGAAAAAGGAGCTGAGATGAGCACTCATTATGCTTTGGAAACAGAAAAAGTTCATTTACAGATGTACAAAGACGCAAAGAAAGCGGTGGATGAGAAAAAGGATATAGAGCTCGGAGACATTTACATATGTAGTGTTTGTGGTTTCACAGTTGTGGGCAAGTTGCCTGAAAAATGTCCAGTTTGTGGAGCACCAGCATCAGCATTCAAGAAATTCTAAAAATATTTTGATACTTATTAAAATATTTATTTATGCTAATAATATAGAGGAATATATATGTTAAAAGAGATGGACAATGTAAAATTCATTAACTCATACTTACCTGCCAAAGCAGTGGGAAAGTGGGTTGTGTTATATTTTTATCCTGCTGATTTCACTCCTGGTTGTACAAGAGAGGCTAAAGAGTTTAGAGATTTAAAAGACAAATTTGAAGCGGAAGGGGTTGAAATAGTAGGAGTAAGTGTGAAGAGTGAAGAGATACAGAACAAATTTAAAGAGAAGTACAATTTAAATTTTAGTTTAATAAGCGACAAAGACAAAACACTAATAGATAAGTTTGGAG
>JAVYRZ010000035.1 GCA_038729465.1 Thermoplasmata archaeon | reverse complement strand
GTTAGGAGAAGATAGCATGAAGGGATAAATTATTCTATAATGGGGTCTGAAAAAGGTATTTGACCGCGATAACATATGACGATTTTATCGTGAGAGTCGGATATGTGGTCGATCTTTCTCTTGGCTCTCGAGATCGTCTATGAGGTTGACCACTTCTTCGTCTCGACACAGTACCTTGAAACAAAGGTGAATAGAAGATTGTCGAGACCTCCAGCTCTATAATCTTTCATAAATCACTTAATGGGTGGTGAAATGATAATTGAATTGTATCTACATATGGATTTGGTATACGTGACAAGAATGGAGTAAGATGAAAAAAATAGAAAAGTATGAAATAGAGAACAATGAAGAATCCTGGTACAAGTTTGTTGGAAAATATCTGCTTGAAATGCCAGAAATAGCACTTGAATCATCAACACCATCTAAATATATAACAAGATTGCTAAGAGATACAGGATTTTCAGTGCACATAGCAGATCCAAAAAAAAGCTAGCTTTTATATACAGATCAGCAAAAAAAGAATGATAGAGAAGATTCAGAAAAGCTTGCAAAACTGTTAAAATTAAATGAATTTTCAGAGGCATATTTACCAAAAACCCATGTCAGAAATAAACCGTTAGATTACATTTATATAGTGTTACAGATAAAAAGTCTCAGAAAATGGCTGAATTCTAAAATATAAAAATGTAGGAGGTACATACTTTTAAATAAAATCTATTACCAATGCTTTCTAATACGTACGAATTTAATGTTAAATAACAATTGATTCAACGATTTATTTCTGCCATCGATCGAGGTGAAAAATATATATAAATATAAGACATACCCATCTAAGGTGATAACATTATGAAAAATGTATTGATAATGGGTGCAGCAGGAAGAGATTTCCATAATTTCAACGTTTTCTATAGAGATAATGTGGATTATAAAGTTGTAGCATTCACGGCTACTCAGATCCCTAACATAGAAAACAGAGCATATCCAAAAGAACTTGCTGGTAAATTGTATCCTGAAGGAATACCCATATACCCGGAAGCCGAGCTGGTAGACTTAATTAAAAAATTAAAAGTTGATGAAGTAGTATTTGCATACAGTGATGTGAGTCATGAGTATGTAATGCATAAAGCCTCAATTGTAAATGCTGCCGGTGCAGATTTTAGATTGATGGGCAGTGCTAAAACCATGCTTAAGAGCACTAAACCGGTCGTAGCGATCTGTGCTGTAAGAACCGGCTCAGGCAAGAGCCAGACGACCAGGAAGGTTGCCCAGATTTTAAAAGATAAAGGATTGAAGGTAGCTGTAATCAGGCATCCAATGCCATACGGTAACCTTGTAAAGCAGAAAGTGCAGAGATTCAGCAGCATTGAAGATCTTGTAAAACAAGAATGCACGATAGAAGAAAGAGAAGAGTACGAGCCACATATTGTGATGGGGACCATAGTATATGCGGGTGTGGACTATGAAGCAATATTGAGAGCTGCTGAAAAAGAAGCGGATGTTATTATATGGGATGGCGGAAATAACGATATACCATTTTACAAGCCCAATTTACACATTGTTGTTGCAGATCCTCACAGAGCCGGCCACGAAATGACTTATCATCCTGGTGAAACAAACATGAGAATGGCGGATGTTATTATTATTAATAAAGAAGAAACTGCAAATCCAGACAATATTGAAATTATCAGAAAAAACATAAACTTACTTAATCCTAAAGCGATAGTAATAGATGCAGCTTCTCCGTTCTTCATCGATGATCCCACTGTAATCAGAGACAAAAAAGTGCTGGCTATCGAAGATGGCCCAACATTAACCCATGGTGGCATGGCTTATGGTGCAGCAGTGCTTGCATCTATAAAATACGGTGCGAAAGAGCTTGTTGATGCAAAACAGTATGCAGTAGGTTCCATAAAACAAACTTACGAGAAATATACACAAATTCACAATTATCTGCCGGCTATGGGATATGGAGATCAGCAGATAAAGGAACTGGAGCAAACTATTAACAACACTCCTGTAGATTTAGTGGTATCAGGCACACCGATCGATCTAACTAGAGTAATAAAAATAAACAAGCCAATTGTCAGAGTAAGATACGAATTGCAGGAGATAGGCACACCAACATTGACTCAGGTTTTGGATAAAATTACCAAAACCCTTTCATGATTTTTTTAACTCCCGAATATGCCTCTATTCTTAGCGCATTAGTTGTTATTTATTATGGTATAGTAGTTGAACATAAAAGAGTAACATGGAGCAGCGTTTTTTTTAATACACTGAGTTTCATAATTTTACTGAGCTCTATAAACCTGCCAATACTAGTTTTTTTAGTGCTCTTATTATACACACTTATTGGATACATGACCATAAAGGTAAAGTGGAAAAGAGCATACGCATTGTTTGGCTGTAAAACATATGGATCATTGATGCTTGTATTAGTTCTTGGCTCTTACAAGTTGTTTTTTGGAATCTATACAGTAGAGTCGGTACTGATATCGTGGTTCATCGTGGCAGTTATAGTCAACATAGTTGGCTACTTCTTTAAGTGATAATTGCTCACCACTGTACCGTAAAACTGCCTGTTTTCAATGCAGTTTTTAAAATTGTCCAGGTTTTTTCCGTTGATCACATCAATCTCTATATTACTTCGCTCTGCCAATTTTATCGATAACAGATCTAAAACCACATTTGGACCCGCATTAATCATTTCTGAAACGGTCAAAGAAACCGCATCTTTATAATCAATATTTTTTAATAACATTGCGTTTTTGTCCTTTTTTGGATCGACATCGTATATTCCATCCACTGCAGTTGCATTTATAACTCTTTTACAATTTAAGCGTTCGGCCAGAAGTACGGATACAGTATCTGTAGTATGTCCTGGTTCAGTGCCGCCCATCACTATTACTGAATAATTATCCACATTTTCAGCAGCCTCGTCAACGGTCGCAGGAATATTTGGATATGCCAGATCCCTCAAATATGTTAAAAGTATGGATGCGTTCAGCCTCGTGGCAAATATGCCAATCTTATCCAGCATGTACTCATTTTCGCCTCTCGATCGAGCAGCCTTAATATATACTCTGGCTGTTTTTCCACCTCCAACAACAATGTAGAATCTCTTGTTTTTGTACGTTCTTAAAAGCGCAGTGAATTGTTCAATATAGTCAGTATCTACACTATCTGGTACAACCACCGAACCACCAAGTGAAATCACGATTGTCTCTATACTTTTCATATTATTATTATACATCACCTCATAAATTATATATCTTTCTATTTTCGATGTTGATAAAATCACTCTGAGAAATTATTAAATATCGAAAATGCTATTGATTGCTGAATGAATATAATAGGAGTTACGCTTATTGTATTAGTTACAATTGGATTTTCTGTCGCAGTATTGTTTTCTAAAGTGTCACTAAAAGAAATGAGACCTGAGCGATTTACGATGTACTATATATTTGGTGCCGTTGTCGTAATGACTATTGAAGTCATTGCTATTCGCCCTAAGATAGGAATTGGATATCTATGGAACCAAGATCTCATAATAATATTGATTTCATCGATTTTTGGAGCAGTAGCATATTTCTTTGGATACATAGGGCTTAAAGGTACCTTTGCTGGCATTTCAAGTACCATTTTTAATTTGCAAGGACTGCTTATCACATTTATAGGTGCGATCGCGTATCGTATTTTTCCTGGATATAATATATTATTTGGGCTTTTAGTATCATTGTTTGGATTATATTTGATAGGAATTAAAGGATTGAACAAAACCAAAATAAAAGTGGATAAATCTTTTATTTTTCTTACTCTTTCTCCCGTGCTCTGGGCTCTTGAATGGGTATGTTTTTCGTTTGTATCTTCCACTTCTCCAATATTTTATACTTATCTTTTATACTCTTTTATTTTTTTACTATTATTTATTGTAAATGTAGCATTTGTAAAAAAATCCAGTGCTGAACATAGAAATATGAAAATGCTTGCGATTTATGGAGGGTTCTTTTCTGGTCTTGGAAATGCTGCTTACGGAATATTTATATCTGAATATGGTACAGCTTTAACTGGCGTAATAACTATCTTATCAGTTCCCGTATCAGTAATTCTGGCAATAATAATTCTGAGAGAGAGATATACAAAAATAGAGCTTGTCGGCATTGTAGCTGTATTTATAGGTCTTATGATTGCGCTAGTTCATTATTGACATTACTAATATTGTTTCAGCTTAAAAACAACATTGTAAGATAAGTAGATTGAACAGTTTCATAAGAGAATAAATCTAGTAATTGAAAAATAACAAATAGAGGAGAGGAGTGTTATGGACATTGCAAAAAATTTATTATTCTCTAGACTGAGTGTGTTGTTTTTACTAGAAAAATATAACGATTTAAATTTGTTAGTTTTGTATATTATATTTAAAAGAATAAAACAAATCGGAAAGATGTATATAGAAACGTTGTTGCCAAACATAATGGATTTACAAAATGGTAGTAGTAAAACAGAATTTTTTGGACCTTGGCACTTTAATCTCTAACTCTCTATCTGCTTGAAATGCTGGTTAGTATAACAACTGTTTTATCGATACATTCATAATAATTATCGAAATTTAACAATGCCCGATAACAATAAATAATAAATAGTTATCTCGCTTATGTAATATAAAAACGGAGAATAAATAGATGCCAGATAACATTAAAAGCTATGAATTTAAAAAAGCACTAGAGTCGTTGATGAGCTTTGAAGGAAGAGGTACAGAACTGATATCGTTATATGTACCTCCCAACAAACCGATATTTGACGTTATATCATATCTAAGAGATGAATATTCAACATCATCAAATATAAAGAGCAAGGGAACTAGAAAAAATGTTACTAGCGCTATAGAGTCTATGATGAGCAGGCTTAAAATGTACAAAGTTCCACCACCTACAGGATTGGCAATGTTTATAGGAAGTATACCTACCAAAGGAGACCAGACAGAGATGGTCACTTTCATCATTGAGCCACCAGAACCAATTTCATCTATGATCTATAGATGCGATTCAAAGTTTTATCTAGATCCTCTAACAGCAATGTTGGGAGAGAAAGATGTGTATGGACTGATAGTAATAGATAGAAGCGAGGCTACTATCGGGTACTTGAGAGGCACCAAAATAGAGGTAGTGAAAAATATACAGTCGCAGGTTCCGAGCAAACATCATCAGGGAGGTCAGTCTTCACGAAGGTTTGAAAGATTGATAGAAATTGCAGCACATGAATTTTTTGTAAAAGTTGGAGAGACGGCCAGCAACGCTTTTTTAACACAAAAAAATCTAAAAGGCATATTTATCGGAGGTCCAGGTGCTACAAAAGAGTTTTTTGCAGAAAAAGAGTTTATGCATTATGAGCTTCAAAAAAAGATTTTGGAACTATTCGATACTGGATACACAGATGAATATGGTTTAAAAGAGCTTGTTGAAAAAGCAGCAGATGCGATAGACAATCTAGAAATAGCACACGAAAAAAAGATTATAGATCGTTTTATGGGAGAAATTAAAAAAAGCACTGATAGCCACGCTACTTACGGGGAGAAAGAGGTTCGTGCAGCATTGGTTGCATCTAAAGTTGATACATTGATCCTGTCTGAAGGGTTAAGAAAGAACAAGGTAGTATGGCAGTGTCCAAATTGCCATAAAGAAATAACAGAAACTGTTAGTGTAATTAAAGAAAAGATTTGCCCAGACTGCAATGTACCGATGGTTGTTAAAGAACAGCATGATATAGTTGAAGAACTTTATGAACTTGCTGAAAGCACAAACGCTAAAATAGAGTTTATAAGCACTGACAGTGAAGAAGGTAAAATATTTCAAAATGCATTTGGCGGAATCGGAGCAATCTTAAGATATTAAAAAATAAAAAAAATGTTATTTAGTTTCTTTTAGTTCTAATACTACCACGTCTTTTACAGATTTCATGCTTTTGAATGGCAGTATTAATCTGCCTTGATGATCTTTTTCATATCCTCTTGCTTCAAGATCCTCAGATGGTACCACCAATAAATGTTGTATTTGCCCTGTATCTGTATCAACTACAAAATTGTCTATTGTTCCGAGTATTATTCCATCATTTGTCATTACTGTTTTGCTTCTTAATTCAGTCACAAACTTTTTCATAGTTTTGTCCTCCATTTACCTAAAATATTGCAATTCTTCTTTTTTATTTGTCTCTACGTTTTTTGATATCAAATCACCAATCGCATTGTAGTATTTTATACTTTCCTCATTCAGAGACGGTTTTATTATCTGCATCGCACTCTCAAAATCCTGCGCTGTTACTTTAGCTCGATTCTCTCGGATAGCTATCATTCCTGCCTCTCTACATAAGTTTTCTATATCTGATCCCACATAATTCTCTAATCTGCTAGCTAGATCTGGCAAATTCAGGCCTTTGTCGAGTGGCATCTTTCTAGTGTGTATCTCCAAGATCTTAAGCCGAGCCTCTTTATTGGGTGGAGATACATAAATCAAACGATCAAATCTTCCAGCACGTAAAAGTGCGGGATCTATGATCTCGGGCCTGTTTGATGCAGCAATGATTACTACTCCCTCTATATTCTCTATTCCGTCCATAGACGTAAGTAACTGATTTACCATTCTCTCAGTTACGCCTGAATCTGAAAACATACCTCTTCTGGGTGCAATAGAATCTATTTCATCTAAGAATATTATGGCCGGTGATGCTTGCTTAGCTTTTTTAAAGATCTCACGTATCGCCTTTTCTGATTCTCCAACCCATTTACTAAGCACTTCGGGTCCTTTTATGGTTATAAAGTTCATCTCGCTCTCTGTCGCTACTGCCTTTGCTAATAACGTTTTACCGGTTCCTGGTGGGCCATACAACAATATGCCTTTGGTAGGCCTGATTCCCATTAGTTTGAATTTTTGAGGCTCTTTGATGGGCATCTCAACCGCTTCTTTCAACGCTTGTTTTGCATCTTCAAGATCTCCAATTTCGCTCCATTTTACATTTGGAACCTCTAATAAAACAGATCGCAATATGCTGGGTTCTACCTCTTTCAATGCCTCTTTAAAATCATCTTTTTCTACTGTCATTTTCTGCAAGATATCTATGGGTATCGGCTTGTCTAAATCTATGCTTGGTAAGTATCTTCTCAACGCTTTCATAGCACTTTCTCTAGCCAGCGACGCAAGATCCGCTCCTACAAAACCATGCGTGATCGAGGCCATCTCCTCTAAAAACTTATCTTTTTCAGACTCATCTTTTAAATTTAAAGGCATAAGTCTAGTATGAAT
Organism: Thermoplasmata archaeon; assembly: GCA_038729465.1. Taxonomy (NCBI): domain Archaea; kingdom Methanobacteriati; phylum Thermoplasmatota; class Thermoplasmata; species Thermoplasmata archaeon. Next base: position 1,662 of record JAVYRZ010000035.1, on the reverse strand, counting down.
TTGCAAAATCTCCTTTCTTCCATCTTTCGTCGGTATTCCAATCTCTATCTCTCTATCAAACCTGCCAGGTCTTCTTAATGCAGGATCAACGTTGTCGACCAGATTTGTGGCACCAATAACAATCACATGCTCTCTCTCTTTTAATCCATCCATAAGAGTCAAAAGCTGAGCTACAACTCTTCTTTCTACCTCTCCCTGCACTTCTGCACGTTTTGGTGCTATTGAGTCTATCTCATCTATGAATATTATGGACGGTGCGTTTTTCTGAGCATCATTAAATATGTTCCTCAGCGTTTCTTCACTTTGCCCATAATACTTGCTCATTATCTCCGGACCATTTATTAAGAAAAATGATGCATTTGACTCATTTGCCACAGCTTTAGCTATCAAAGTTTTACCTGTACCCGGTGGACCATGCAATAATACACCTTTTGGTGGTGTAATACCCAGTCTCTCGAATAATTCTGGATGTTTTAGTGGAAGCTCTATCATCTCTCTTACTTTTCTGATCTCTTCAGTCAGCCCTCCAATATCTTCATAAGTTACACCTGTAACCTTCTCAGATATCTCTTCAACAGACTCTTCTTTAAGCTCTACTTTTGTAAGTTCATCTACGATCAATATCCCTTTCGGGTTTGTTTTTATCACTTTGAATTTCGGGCCTGTTCTTCCCATCAAAGTAATTCCTGGTATTAACAATACATCTCCTTCTACAATAGGCCTTCTCTCTAACATTCTTGCTACAAACTCTTCTATTCCCTCTCCAAACCTCAACTTTTGGCCTTTTTCAATGATTGGAGAAAATACAACAAGCTTGGCTGGAACAGCATTAGCTTTTGCAACTAACACTTTTTCTCCCAACGTAACGCCTGCATTTCTCCTGATATCACCTTCTATCCGTATTATCTTTTTTCCTTCATCTTCACTAGAGCTTCTGTAGACCAATGACGCAGTAGTTTTTTTGCTTGTCAACCCTGTAATTGATATGATATCACCAATGGAAAGATCTAATTTTTCACGAATGCTTTGATTGATTCTCGCTCTTCCTAAGCCTACATCTGTACTTGGAGCTTCACCAACGGTTAAGATCATTGAATTTTCATTGTCCATAATTTACCACCTTTTTTGATAGACAATAATAAAATTAGTTTAAAAATATTTCTATTTTTTTAGAATTGCAAAGCAATACAGTCTGTTCAATTATGCATAATAATATATTTTATAACAGTGCAGGTGTCGGGATTTGGACCCGAGTCGAAAGCTTGGAAGGCTTTAGTGCTACCATGCTACACCACACCTGCAAACTTTTTAAGAGAAATCATATAAGATATTTTAAAGTTTTGATTGATAATTCGCAGTAAGATAAAAAAATATTAAATATAAATTAGTATTTATCATTTTAAGAAAAAAATTTTGGGGTTGTAGCTTAGCATGGTTGGAGCGTCCGGCTGATAACCGGAAGGTCGGCGGTTCAAATCCGCTCAGCCCCACTTGGTACAGGGAGATATAGATAAGCCTGAAAATTTTGCATCCCTATTTAAAGTGACATCTTTTCGAGAATATAATAATTAGTCTATGTTACTATTTTTCCGGTAGTGAGACAAAATTAAAATTGTGTTTCCAATATATAATATTTTTTTCGGGTTCATTTTACTATATTTT
>JAVYRZ010000034.1 GCA_038729465.1 Thermoplasmata archaeon | reverse complement strand
ATGTAAACTTTCTTTTCCAGAATTTTATCCCAGAAACTAACTTTTTTAAAAGATAAAAATGCCATTTTTCATCACTCATTCAGATTACCATTGCTTTCATTATAACTAACGGCTGCGTTTGATATACAGCTTAAAAAACTCAGTAGGACAATCATAGTGCATATAGCTACTATAGAGGTTACCACTCCAACCTTAAACCTTTTCCTTTGCACTTATATCACCCTGAAGAAAGCAATCGTGTTTTTAATATTTAAATATATTGTCTTTTATTTTTATTCGAGCCTTATTTTAAAATCAATAGAGCCTCAAATAAAGAAGCATTAGAGTTTATATGTTGGCAATCGTTATCATAGAAATAAATGCTATAAATAAAGCTCATCTATGAAGGTACTTAGTCTTTGATTGATTCTTACCATATCTTATTTTTCTGGATCCATTATAAATCTAAAAACCAGTATTTTTCTAGTTTTTTTAGAACGAAAAACAAAAATTTAAACTGTAACTCTTCAACTTTTAGATAATATGTATCTGAATCTTTTCAATTATTTGTCTCGTTTTTCTTGGCACTTCCGTCTTGAGCCATTGATCTCCTACCTTTATCTCATGGATCCTTGAAAGGTGTAACAACACATCTCTTGGTGAATAATTTTTTAGCATTTTCTTAGTTCTTAATATGTTGTATACCTTGTAATAGAGCATCATTGATACAAAATTTACAAGCATCCATCCTTCTAACTCATAATCATCTTTCATGTATGTTCTGTCTGTCTCTAGTACGCTCTTGAATGTATCAAAAAGCTGATCGATATTTACTCTTACCTTTAACAGCTCATAAATCTTATCTCCACTTTCATTTAGATCTGTCAATACTGCTATTGTTCCTATCTCAGCGTATCTTGAGTAAATTTCTTCCATCTTATTATCTTTTATATTTCTAAGGTAATCATTCTCTTCTTCAACTTTTAGATGCTCATCTAAAAATAAAATTATTTTTCTTTTCTCAATGTTCTTTTCATAATACCAGATTTGTCGATCTTCAAAAAAGAAAAAGTTCATGTTATTCTTATTATAATTATAATCTATTATGGACAGATCCCTCTTCAACGGTAGTATGTAATGTATATTTTTTTGCTCTAATTCATTTACATTTTCTTCTGAATAGAACCCTTTATCTCCTACCACTATGATATTCTTTATACCGCTTTCTTCCATCGTGATCTTTATTGATGATACACTTGTAACAGATCCAACCAGCATTCTGTAGTATGCTGGCTCTTTTTTCAGTGCATTAAAAAGATACAATAGTTGAATCTGTGGTGAAAATTCATTTTTAGGATTATGGCATATCATACTTGAAATCACATTTTCTGATAATGAGAATACATGGGTTAGATCTATTGCCACATATTCTGCATCTATCAGATATGATTTCAGAAACCTTACGATCCTTGCCCTATCCATGCCTATGCTTCTGAGCACATCTCCAAGCACTCTAGGTGAGAGATTTATGTCAAATACATTTGAAAAATAGGAGGTATCATAGATGATCTGCATATTCTTCAATGGTGAACTGTGAAGAAATCTTATTGCAGCCATAGTGAATATCAATTCACCATTTGAAAATATTTTTTTAAGATCGTTAAGAATATCTTCACCTATCATATGGATAAATCTTGAAGCACCATATTCTTTTGCAGTAACCTGCTTGAACTGTTCAATTACTCTCTCATGTTTAGGCACTATTATGCCATCTGGAGTTATTTTTCCAATATATTTGTCCGTGATAAGTTGGGCTCTCTTTTTTTCTTTATTCCAAACACTATGCACTTTGTAAAGATAATAATTGTTGTTTTTAACACGAATTTGAGATCCTTTGGTCTTAAATTTTAAGACCCAATCAGGGTAGGTCATATTATGTAAATAGATAATATTAACGAGTTAATAAATTTTCTATTAAAACAAGGGAATTTAGTAAATTATATTATCTAATTTTTGTAAAGTTAGGGCTTAACCTAACAATGCCTTATTATATTGGAAAATGGATTTTGTAGGTATAACCTTATTAACTATTGATAACACTCACCCATTGCATTTGTGGATGCTATCTAGATTTATCAGAATCATATACCAAAAAATGAGTATATACCCAAAAATTAATAATAATATAAGCTATATCGCTCTATATGGAAAATATAGATAGAGCGATTAAGGACCTCAAAGAAGGTAAGCCGATATTAATTTTTGATTCTGAAAGTAGAGAAGGGGAAACAGATATAACCGTGGCGTCTCAGTTTGTAACTTTTGAAACAATAAAGATGATGAGAAAAGATGGTGGTGGGTTAATATGCACTACACTTCCTTATAATGTATCACAAAAGCTTGGAATGCCATATCTTGTAGATCTGTTTAAGAACTCAAATTTAGAGATATTTAAGTTACTTTCTCCCACAGACATTCCATATGACACAAAATCATCTTTTTCTTTTACTATTAACCATCGTAAAACTTTTACAGGAATACCAGACAAAGATCGAGCTCTCACAATTTCTGAATTTTCCAAGATCGTGAATCTTGCGATTGAAGATGGATCTAGTGCTCTTTCAGAGTTTGGAAAAAATTTCAGAAGCCCGGGTCATGTACATTTACTGATTGCCTCTAAAAACTTGCTTAAAGAGAGGCTAGGGCACACAGAACTATCTATGGCAATGGCGCAGATGGCAGGAGTAATACCATCTACCACGATCGTTGAGATGATGGGCGATGATGGTACGTCATTGAAGAAAACGGAAGCTATTAAATATGGAAAGTTACATAACTTTACATTCGTAGAAGGAAAAGATATAATAGAAAGGTGGAATAATTGGTCAGAGTAATGGCAACAGGCGTGTTTGACATTTTACATTTAGGTCATATTTACTTTTTAAAAGAAGCCCGGAAATATGGTGATGAGCTAGTGGTGGTAGTGGCACGGGACAATACTGCGAAAAAACTAAAGCATTTACCTATAATTAACGAGCAAAACAGGATGATTTTGGTATCTAATCTAAAGCCTGTCGATCGTGCAATTTTAGGGCACGAAGATGACATGTACAAAACTGTGGCTGAGGTAAAACCAGATGTGATAGTGTTAGGATATGACCAGGCTTTTGATGAAAAGGAAATAGAGAGAAAGTGCAAAGAGATAGGCTTAACTGTTAAAGTGGTAAGACTTGACAAATTTTCAGAATCTGATCTAAATGGAACCAGAAAGATTGTGGCAAAGATTGTAGAAGCTTACAATTTTCAGAAATATATGGAGAATGTTGAACATTCTGAGGTGATTAAAAAATGAAGACTGTGGGAATAGTAGACACTACTTTTGCCAGATATGACATGGGCTCAGTAGCTGAAAACACTTTGAATAACATGACCACAAACATCAAAATAATTAGATACACGGTGCCAGGAGTGAAAGATTTGCCCGTGGCATGTAAAAAATTGATCGAAGAGAAAAAGTGTGATATTGTGATAGCATTAGGCATGCCGGGCCCAAAAGAGATAGACAAGATTTGTGCGCATGAAGCTTCTACCGGATTGATTCAGGTACAGTTGATGACAAATATACATATCATAGAGGTATTTGTGCACGAAGACGAAGCAAAAGATGCTAAAGAGCTGGCCTATCTGGCTAAAGAGCGTGCAAGAGAACACGCTGAAAACGTATATTACCTGTTATTTGATCCCGCACACCTGACCAAGATGGCAGGTAAAGGATTAAGACAGGGATTTGAGGATGCAGGAGCAGTAAGATAAAAGAGGTGTTTGAAAAATGGCTGAAAAAATAAAAATTGGAATAGTAGTTTCTGAATATAATTTTGATATAACCATGATGATGTTAGAGCGCGCGAAAGTTGAGGCTGAGTTTTTGGGTGCTGAAATCTCCAAGATTGTGTATGTACCCGGCACTTTCGACATTCCGCTAGGTGTGAAAAAGCTGCTAGACTCTGAAAAAGTGGACGGAGTAGTAACCCTGGGCGCAGTGATTGAAGGAGAAACTGCTCATGATGAGATAATAATGCACAATGCTGCACGAAAAATTGAGGATCTCATGATAGAGTATGGAAAACCAGTAGCGCTGGGAATATCTGGGCATGGAGAAACAAGATTACAGGCTCTTGACAGAATAGAAAAAGGCAGAGAAGCGGTTGAAACCGTAGTAAAAATGGTAAAAAGGATGAAGGAGATATAAGCGCAAGGTACTTGAAAGACTATATCGGGAGTATCCAAAATTAACAACTATACTCCAAATCTTCTTTTTCTTAATTGATAAGAGTGTATTGCTCTTAAAAAATCTAACTTTTTGAAAGTAGGCCAGTAAACATCAGAAAAATATATTTCTGAATAAGCAATCTGCCAGAGCAGAAAATTAGAGATTCTTTCTTCTCCCGAAGTTCTTAATAGCAGGTCCGGGTCTGGTATGTTCTGCGTATACATGTTTTCTGATACTTTTTCTTCAGTTATATCCTCTATTTTCAATTTCCCATCTTTCACCAGTCCTGCAATTTTCTTTATTGCAGAGATTATTTCTTCTCGGCCTCCATATGCCAGTGCAATATTAAAATAAAAATTAGAAAAATCTTTGGTCAACTCTTCGAGTTTCTCTATTTTTTCCACCAAAAATTTTGGTATCAAATCTTTTCTGCCTATTATCTTTATTCTAACTTTGTTTCTATAAATTCTTTCATCTTTTATTGCGCTTTCTAAAGCATTGTAAAATATCTGCATTAAATCTTCAATTTCTTCATTTGACCTCTTAAAATTTTCAGTGGAAAAAGCATAAACAGTTAGCACCTTTACATGGAGCTCGAGACACCAGTTTAAAACTTCTTCCACCTTTTCTTTTCCTTTTTTATGTCCCTCCGCATTATTAAGCCCGTATTCTCTAGCAAATCTACGGTTTCCATCCATTATTATGGCTATATGTTCTGGGATAGGCCCATTTTTAACAGTATTAAATAGCCTCTGCTCATACGCTTTATATGCTAGCTCTGCAATACTATCTCCAAATTTATCTTGCACAGATAGAATAATAGTATTTTAGATTTAAACATTTTTATTCGATTAAAAATACTATCTAAATTTATATAGTCAAGATCAAATACGAAAACTAAAAAAATATATATAAAAGAACAGATTACACTTCCTATAAAGTGTAGAGGTAATTTTGTTATGTATATGCTTGTAGATGATGAAGATGTGCTACGCATTCCTCCAGAAATGTTAGGAGGAGATATAGATCAGATACTTTTCCAACTTTCGAGAGAAAAACTGGAAGGAAAAGTCAGATTATTTGAAGAGGATACTAAAGATAATAAAAAATATGTTATTATAGCTATTTTGAGCTTAGAAAGAATTGGTGATGGTAGGATTATTCCTGGAGACGGGGGAGTTTACCAGAGAATAAAGTTTGAGGCACTGACTTTCAAGCCTGAACTGCAGGAAGTAATTGAAGGAAACATTGTAGAAGTAAAAGAATTCGGGGCTTTTGTAAGATTTGGAGCGCTGGACGGTTTGCTTCACATTTCTCAAATATTCGATGATCGATTTGATATTGATATTGAGAATAAAAGGTTGATTGGCAAAGAATCTAAAAAAGATCTGAGGCTAAATGACAGGGTTAGGGTTAGATTTGTATCTTTAAGCTTAAATGAAGATAATGTCAGAGAAAGTAAAGTTGGACTGACAATGAGACAGCCTGGACTTGGAAAATTAGATTATCTGGAAAAAGAGGCGGCTAAAAATGCGTGAATATAGAGCCTGCAGAAAATGCCATACTGTAACAGAGGATCTCAAATGCCCTGTATGTGGAGAAGAAACCGTTCCTGAATGGGAAGGTTTTGTATATATTATAAACAGCCAATTTTCAAAAATAGCCCAGCACATGAATATAACCAAAGATGGACAGTATGCAATTAAAGTTAGATAGAGATCTCGTTTTACCTGAAAAATTAAGGAAAGAGTTGAGCATTGCCTCTGGGATATTGATACAGACTGAAGACCTGAAAAATTATTTATCTGATTCAGATACTATATATTCAGTTGGAGACATGACCACAGATACGTTGTTAAAAAATGGATATAAACCAAAAATAGCAATATTTGACAATAAAACGAAGAGAGGGCCTGCAAATATAGAGCCTTTCAAAGCATATTATCAACAAATAAAAAAAGTGTGCAACCCCCAAGGAAAAATATCGTTAGAGTTATGGAATGTCATAAAAGAGGCAATAGAGTCAGATACATATACTGCAATCGAAGTGGATGGAGAAGAGGATCTGGCGGCATTACCCTGCATATATATGGCAAAAGATAATGTAAAGGTTATATATGGTATACCCAATATGGGTATGAATATGATCATAGTAGATCAAAAAATAAAAAAGATAGTTGAAAAAATATTAAAGTTGATGGAGTGAATGTGATATGAACATAGAAATATTGGATAAAAAAGAAAACAATTTATTGCATCGAACCGAGATAAAATTCAAGGTTGTTCACAATCGTGAAAAAACGCCTACGAGAGATGCAATAAGGAAAGTACTTGCAGATAACATGAATGCAAAAATTGATACTGTGATAATAGATAGTGTAAAAACACAGTTTGGAAAAGAAGAAGTTATAGCCTACGGCAAAATCTATGATAATGTAGAAAATGCGAAAAAGATTGAGCCTGATTATATACTGTTAAGACATAAACTGATTGAGAAGAAATCATAGGTGATTTAAAATGAGCAATATTTATGAAGTTAAAGATGGCAAAGTAACGAGAAACAGAAGAACCTGCCCTAAATGCGGGCCCGGTACTTTTTTAGCGGAGCATAGTGACCGATACACTTGCGGAAAATGTGGATACACTGAATACAAGAAAAAGTAGCATGGGTCTGTAGTGTAGCTGGAGAGCATCGAGGCTTCCGGAGCCTCAGACTCGGGTTCGACTCCCGACAGACCCGTATATTCTTTGGTATTTATCAGAATACATGTAATATTCTGTTTCTCAAACGCTGCCTGTTCATTATTTTATTACTAGTACCGGTAGTGTAGAGCAAAAAAGAAAAGTTGAACTGTTTTTCTGATTATTTTTATATACACACTCTTAGAAGATTTTATATATTTTTAAACATGTCTGCGCATGCAGTGATATCACATGACCATTTACAAAGATAGTGGATATATCAATGAGCATTTACTGATGCTCGATGTTTTTGGCTGGAACAACGAAAAAACAACCTCGTCATTTATTGTTAAAGGAGACACGGTTGCAATAATGGATCCTGGCGGAAAAAGTTCGGGAGAAAAAATAGTGGAAAAATTGAATGAATACAATATAGATCCAAAATCTGTGACCCATATTTTTGTGAGTCATAGGCATAACGATCATGCTGGCGGTGCTCCCCCCATCTTGAAAATATGCAAAAATGCGAAAGTTTATGCAAATTCCATAACTCTGGAAAACCTGGCAAATCCTGAGAAGATTAACAATGCTACAATATCTCTATACGGCGATCTTGCAGAACCCATAGAAGCTGTTAAGGAGAAAGAGAGGCTTGTGCCTATAAATGACGGAGATACATTCAATCTAGGTAACAATGTCAGAATTAAGGCAATTTATGCACCAGGACATACCTCCGATCATTTTATGTTCTTTGAACTGAACAGCAAGTTCTTGTTCACTGGCGATGGAGCAGGGCTGTTTTCTGGAAAATACTCAACATTATTGCCAAACTCGTTTCCTCCAAGCTTCAGGTTTGAAAACTATCTTATCTCTCTGAAAAATATTCTGAATCTAGACTTTGATATTGTTGGATTTTCCCACTACGGTGCAGTATCAGGCCCTGACGCAAAAAAAACAATAGTAGAAGGTTTGAGAATACTCAATGAGTGGAACTCTGTTATAAGAGAAAAAGGCAGCGTCAGTGAAGAGATCCTATTAAAAAAATATATTGATAAATTTGATCTATTTCCCCAGTATTTCAGAATTCCCGTATTCAAAATAATTGTAAATGGTTTTAGTAAAAATTTATGATCACCACTTTCTGCCCGTGATTTTCTCGTACATCTCCCTGTATAGCTGCGAAGTTTTTCGTATAAGTTCTTCGGGCATGGGCGGTATCTCGGGCTCTGCCAAATTATGTGCTCTAGCTTCCATTAGCCGGTCATAATATCCTGTTTCTCGATAATATTTTCGTACATATTCCTTGCTTAACTCTATTTGCTCTCCATTTTTATAAGAATCAAGATCCCAAAACCTGTCTTCGTCCGCAGTGCCGAACGTGTCTACAATTACCGGCACACGCTCGCTGTCAAGCGCCCACTCTTTCTTGCCATCCACATGTATCAACCCTCTCTTGAGCACCTCACTATTCATAAATGCATCTATCTTCAGTATCTGCTCTTTGATCTCATCCATCTCTTTCTTATTCAACCCGCTGATCTGCATTGCCTCGTTCATGTCCAGCTCCCGGTCAAATTTCTCGAATTTTGTGGTTACCTCAAAGAACGGATCGTTCAGTTTTGCTCCATATTCTATGTTTTTAGTGCTTATTGCATCACGGCTGATTTTTCCAGATTTCAGACGATCAAACAATGATCCTGCTATATAGTATCTGACTATGAACTCCAGCGGAATCAGATAATCTTTAGAATGTTGTGTGGGTTTTGCAATAATGTTAAATTTCCGAACTCGCATCCTGTTGTTTCCTATTGATCGTATATAATGATTTTGTACATTGATGTTTTTTAAGGTTTCAAACCAGTATGCAGATGTGCGACACAAAGATGCACCTTTGTCAGGCACCTTGTTTGGTATGATCTTGTCAAATACAGATATGTTGTCTGTAAAGTAAAATTCTAGTTCAGTACCGTAATCATAAATTTCCTTAACTTTTCCTATTTTTATTGGGTTCATGCTTACCAGAATAATTTTCACTTTATATAAAAATTATGTTATCTCTCATAACTCATTCTAAAATATATTTACCCGTTTCATAGTAGCTAGAAAAAAAGTAAGTAATTGTAAAAAAGATCAGCGTAAAATCTCGAAATCTCTATCCTGTCCCTGTCTCTGTATCATCCAGTTTGGATACATGGCCCTGCTCTCAGATACTTTGTCCAACCGCTCTATCTGCCCTACCTTCAGGTTTACATCTATTGCTCCTAAATCCTCTTCAAGCTGTTCCATGTTCCTAGCTCCGATCAGCGCTATGACCCTCTTGTTAACGAGCCAGGAAAGCGCTACCTGAGATGGTTTGCAACCCTGCTCTTCTGCAACTCTCTTCACTTCCTCAACAACGTCCCAGCCACTGCTCTCATCAAAATAAGGGAAGAAGAAGCCTCTATCACCCATTCTTGTGCCGGCGGTAGGTTTCTCGCCTCTTTTGTATTTGCCTGTTAAAATTCCACCATGTAATGGGCTCCATGACAAAAGTGACATTTTGCTGTATTTTAAAAATGGCATGATCTCATACTCAACGTCTCTGTTGATTAAACTATAGTTCATCTGCGCACTTTCATATCTTGCAAATCCTCGCTCTTCAACCATTGCCTGCAACGTTGCCATTTGCCATGCTGCAAAATTGGATAGAGCGGGATATATTACCTTTCCCTGATCCACAAAAGACTGCATGGTCTCAACCACTTCTTTCAAGTTGCTCTCACTGTCCCAGCCATGATATTGGTATATGTCCACCCATGACGTGCCAAGCCTTTCAAGGCTCTTTCTTAAGGATATGCTCATATGATGTCTAGAAAGTCCTAGCTCATTTATTCCCTTGCCTATCTTGCCCCTGACCTTCGTCGCTATCATCACTTGATCCCTGTACTTCTTTATAGACTTCCCAAGTATAATCTCAGAATCTCCAGCATCATATACATCTGCAGTATCATACAGATTTACACCTGCATCAATACAGCGTTTTATCATCCTGTCAGATAACTCTTGATTTACTCCTCCAAGTTTCCATACGTTTTTCTCGCCAAATGTCATAGCTCCAAATGCAAGCACTGATACAAACGTTCCGGTATTTCCATATTTTATATATTTCATAATGTTATGTTATCTTTTTTCATATATTAATATTTCTTCACCTCTGATTCTGAGACCAAATATATTTTTAGTATCCTTATACTTGGTTTTCTATTTTCTTCCAACACTTTTACTTTAAATTATAGACTTCTGCACAATAACTTTTCATATATTCTATTACTTTTTTCCTATTCTCTCTCGCACTATGATATTCATAAATAATTTAAGGGTGTAGATAGATTCAAGATCGTAGCTGATAGAGCGGTAACAGAACTTTCAATCCTATAAAGGTTCGAATCCATGTGCTCCCAGTACTGTTCTGAATGCTCCCGTCGGGATTTGAACCCGAGTCGAGGGAGTGAGAGTCCCTTATGCTTGGCCGGACTACACCACGGGAGCTTTGGACTGCCTATATAATCATCTT
>JAVYRZ010000033.1 GCA_038729465.1 Thermoplasmata archaeon | reverse complement strand
GCAGTTTTAGAAATGCTGGCTGCAATGGGCGGCTCGTTTTTCATACCGGTAGTAACATATTTTAATGTGAATGTTTATCTTTTGTTTTATCTATCTTCAATACTTGCATTAATCTCTTTTTTATCGGCCATGCTCATCAAAGATTATCACATAAGAAGCAAGAAATTGTTACCGGCTCTGTCATACAAGAGAATATTCAGATTGAGCATCCCCACAATACCGTGCGGGCTTGGATCAGGTTTGATTTTGCCGATATTGTCATTATGGCTGAAGCTCAGATACCATGTTTCTACTGCCACGCTCGGTTTACTGTTTGGAACGATAAACATAGGCGTGGTAATAGCCATATTGCTCATGCCATACCTTGCCGATTACGCGGGTAAGTTAAAAGTCATTGTACTGTCACGGGTTATCGCATCCATTTCCTTACTGTTAATGGCGTTTTCTCCATTTTTTATGCTTGCCGCAGCATTGCTAGTATTGAGAGGTACATTCGCGATGGGTGCAGTGCCAGTAAGACAGTCATTTGTGATGACAAACGTGCATGAAACAGAGCGTGCAACCACAAACGGAGCTACCTCGCTTAGCCGAAACAGCGCTTCTTCAGTCGGACCCTTGTTTGACGGGTATCTAATGCCTATAGATATCACGCTCATTCCGTTAGTAGGTGGAATAATAACAATGTTTGATCCTTTGCTCTATTACCTGATGTTTAGAGATCAGTGGAGAAAAAAATAGCAGAGATACAAAAATTGCTAAAAAATAGTATAAAATTATAATTTTTTGCAAACAATTTTTATTAATTGAATATTGATTCCGCACCTTATGACAACTACATATAAGGAAATTGAAGAATTTGCAAAATCGTCGCTTGGAGAAATGCCAGAAGTAATCAAACTTCTTGCAAAGTACAATGAAAATGCAGCAGTAGAACAGTTTAATGAAAATATGACTCTTTATCTTGGCAGACGCAACATACCTGTCAAAATTTCGGCATTGATAGCAATGGCAGTAGCATTAGCAAACGGCCCCAAAGAATCGGCAATGATTCATTATAAGTTAGCCAGAAACTTTGGTGCTACTATAGAGGAGATACTAGACACAATGCGCATTGCAAAGATGGCTTTGATGTCTTCTACGCTCACAACAGTATCATATACGTTCCCTGACATTCTGAAATCAAGACCTGTAAATCAAACCGCTGCAGAAAAAGGAGAGGCTGAAAACATTCTGAAGAAACTTGAGCTAGAAGCGGGATCGGTGCCAGATCGCTTAAAAATCCTATCACAATATTCAGTAGAGCTTTTAAAAGAACATTTGAGAGAGAAGTTTGAGCTGATCCAGTCTCCGTTAAAGCTCGAAAAAAGATACGTGTTTTTAATTGCTTACGCTGTCAGTGCTTCGATACATGATTATGAATGTGAAAAAGTATATTTAACCCAGTACTTCAAGATTGGCGGTACAGTTCCAGAGCTATTAGACACAATCTCAATAATCAGGTTTATAAGCGGAAACAGAGCGTTTGTGAACGGTCTGGAAATTTTGAGGAAGATGGATCAGAGTCCAAACAAATAGTAAAATATATTTACTGATTGAATCTTTACTAATTTCAATGTTAAACATCAACCTGATCAGAGACAACCCTGATATATTGCGAAAAAGCCAGCTACGAAGACACGCAGATGAGAAAGTCGTAGACAAAATCTTAGAATTAGACAAAAGTTGGCGCGAGAATCTGAAGCGCATAGAATCATTAAAGAGAGAGAGAAACGAAAAATCAGCACTGGTTGCAAAGCTGGTAAGAGCGGGTGAAAAAGAGGGAATAGAAGAAATCAAAAACATGATGAAAAACATAAACAGCGAGATTGAAAAGCTAGAAACAGATGTTACTAGCCTGAAAAAAGAGCGTGATTCACTGTTATGGAACGTGCCTAACATCATTGACGATGCAGTTCCAGACGGTGTCGATGAAAGTGAAAACGTGCCATTTAGATTTTGGGGAGAGGCACGAGTATACAACGAGGATCTAGAAGCATTTAAAAAAGAGTCGCGAAACCAGATGCAATACAAGCTGTTGAACAAGAGACCAGAGAGCCATGTAGATATACTAGAGCAGTACAATCTCGGCGACACTTTGAGGGCTGCAAAAGTGGCAGGTGCCAGATTTTATTACCTGAAAAACCAGCTTGTGAACCTGGAGCTTGCATTAGAACAGTTTGCAGTTGAGCATCTTGAAAAAAAAGGATTTGAGATCGTAGAGCCTCCGTTCATGCTAATTAAACGAGCGATAGACGGAGCCACAGATTTCACTGCGTTCGAAGACACGCTATACAAGATTGAAAATGAAGATCTGTACCTGATCGCAACGTCCGAGCATGCAATTGCGTCGATGTACATGGACGAGGTGTTTGAAGTTGATTTGTTACCGCTCAAGATTGCGGGCATCTCCTCATGTTTCAGGAAAGAGGCGGGTGCGCATGGCAAAGACACAAAAGGCATATTCAGGGTCCATCAGTTTAACAAAATCGAGCAGTTTGTATTTTGTGAGCCAGAACAATCCCCAGAGTTCTTTAATACATTGATCCAGAACGCAGAAGAGATATACCAGCAGTTGAACATACCGTACAGAGTCATAAAAATTTGTGCCGGAGACCTGGGAAATGTAGCTTCCATTAAATACGATATAGAAGCATGGATGCCTTCACAGGGAAAGTTCAGAGAGCTAGTATCATGTTCAAATGTCAAAGATTACCAGAGTAGGAGATTAAACATAAGATTTCGAAAAAATAACGAATATCTTTATCCGCACACATTGAACAGCACTGCGATTGCGACCACGAGAACCATGGTAGCAATACTGGAAAACTATCAAACTGAAGAAGGAATAAAAGTACCGACCGCACTTAGAAAGTACCTAGATTTTGATTTTATCTCTATGCACCGTTAAATTTTCAAAGGTTTGCCATGGCCGGACAGAATAGTTATAGGTGCATAGCTTTCAATAACCTGCTTAGCCTTTATTGCATCGTCCATGTTGGATGTGTACTTTTCTATGATCTTCAATTCTCCTTTCTGGTTCACCACCGCATCTCCCACAAACATGACCCTCTCTTTTTCATAAAGGATCGACACACTTCCAGCAGTGTGCCCGGGTGTAGGTATTATTTTCAGCTCTTTTAAGTTCAGTTGCTCAAAATCGCTCACGTTTTCCAAATACTCTGGATTGAGATTAAATAGCTTCATTAGTATCCTAGTGCTAAATGATGCAGCAGGCTCAAATGACTGATGACCCTGTATGACCGGCACCTCGATCTTTGATGCATAAACTCTGGGCTTAAACGCATCATATACCCTCTTTAAAGCGCCAATATGATCCAGATGATAATGTGTGATCAATATGTAATCAGGTTTTATCTTGTTATTTTTATAATATTCTATGATCTTTTTATAGTTGCTTTTTACACCAGAATCAATCTGGACAATGCCCTCGTCAAGCTTTACAACATAGACATTTGCTGAAGTTTTTTCAATTAAATCCACTGTATCAGTAATCTTCATATTAAACAAAATATAGGTTTATAATATTTTAAACTTTCGAATATTTTATTAATATATATTTAAACTTATATATTGATACAAAAAATAAAAATTAAGAGATCTCTAAATTTATACCTCTTTTTTTGAGCCTGCTCATGATCTCGTTGAACATAGGTTCATCAAATCCAAAGTACTCTGGCGCTTTCACGCCCGTGCCCTGTATCTTATTGTCTATCAAAAGCTCTGTGAGCACCACTGCTGGAAATCCGGTCATCTTTGACATCGATGTGAGGTTATTATATCTGTCATAATACTCAACGTATCTGATCTCTTTATTGATCTTTCCTTTAGCACGAACTTCCAAAATACTTAGATCTTCAATTTTCATTTTCAATTTCTTTTCAAATAGCTGCTCTGAAATTATTCTAGGACTGCAACCTTCAGTTTCCGAAAAATAGCCCATGTCTCTCAAAAACTTTATTTTTTGCAGGTGCCCAGGATATCTGTACGTTTTTTCGAACATGTCTACATCTTTTAATGTGAATAAAAGAGTTCTCAGCCCGTCTGAATAAAACGCTTCAAGGTCTCCAATGCCCGGAAACATTCTCTTCTCAATATCCTCAAGCGGATCTACGCTCACTATCTTTTTGTTTTTTACAATTCTTGCAGGCCTGTTGTACTCATCAATCAGCCCGCTCACGCTCCATGTAATTGCATAATCGAGCGGTGGCACTTTCTCCTGCGGCAATCCGCCTACGTAAATCTCAATGCTCTCAGGCTTGTATTTTTTGTAAAAGTACGCACTGATAATATTGGTCAATCCCGGAGCATAACCAGCATCAGGAATCAACAACGCTTTTTGTTTGGTTGCCATATCGTTGAGGTCCATGGCGTTTTCTGGCATGAACGATACATCTACAATTTTCTTGCCCTTGCTCAAAAGCTTTGATATAATAGGATAAGAAACGTTGCCAGGCAGCGTTGAAACAACAACATCCGCTTTTGTTATGAGCTCGGGAAAATCGAAAATATCTCCTTTCACAAATTTGCCGGTAGAAAAATCATCAATATTGCGTTTGTCTACTACTACCACTTCATCTTTCAAAGATAGCTCTTTTGCCACAATTGATCCAATCATTCCATAGCCGAGTACAATTATCATAGTGAAAGAGAATGTATAAAACGCTATTTAATGTTTTTCTGAGTTTCTCACTTTTTTGTTGTCATCTAGTCATATAAATATTAGAACGTACAGGTTATCTTAACTTTATTTTTGGACACGATAGCAAAGTTTAAATTTTGAAAATTGATAGGGTATATAAGGATACATATTAGGAATTAGTGTAGATCTGAACGATATGATACACTAAGACGTATGTATCCTACAGACATGCCTTGGGCTTCTGCAAGAGAGTGGTGAGTCATCATTTCAATGAACTGCAGATCAGCAAGACATGCCACAACCCCGGCTGATAGGGTTAAGTGTTGTGATAGTATGATCTGCACGGTTACAGCCGGGGTACAAGTATCCATTTTCCAAAATATTTTTATATGATGTTATTTTTATTAAAATCATCATGGAGGCTTTAGTATTTATCAGCTCTATCGCTCTGATCATTATTATAGGATACATTGGACAGCTTGCGTTTCAGAAATATAGAGTTCCTGATATAATTATATTGATATTGATAGGATTGATAATAGGACCTCTCATGCATATTGTTTCACAGTCTTTATTTGTAAATTACATATCGATCATTGCGGATATAGCGCTAATAATAATACTATTTGATGCAGGATTGAACCTGAAGTTTATAGAGCTTGCCAAAAATTTTAAGAAAACAATCATACTGACCGTACTGTCTTACGGCAGTATAGCTGCCATCATAGCAGTAAGCTTGTATTACCTGAATGGCTGGGCTATAAAAGATTGCCTTATATATGCATTCATTCTTGCAGCGCCGAGCGTCACGGTCTTGTCAGTGTTGATCAAGAAGCTGGATCTGGATGATAGCACCAAACATATTTTCATACTTGAGTCTACTATATCAGATATATTGACTGTGGTACTGGCTATATCGTTGCTTTCTTTCTCATCGTTCAATTATTCATCGATTCTGACTGTCTCAAAATCGCTGCTTGAAAATTTCTTGGTGGGCATATTTTTCGGAGTGATTGTGGGGATATTGTGGCTCGAGCTTTTGAGATTGGTTGAAAAATGGGAGTTTAGCTACACGCTTACGCTTGCAGTGCTGTTTATCTTGTTTGTGGTATCTCAGATGGTCAGCAGCAGCGGCATGCTGGCAGTGGTCACATTCGGCATAATACTCGGAAACAACGATGAAATCAGGTTCATATTTACAAGGAACAAGTATATTAAAAACATATTTCCTTTAAAAGAATGGAAGATGAGCGATCAGATCCAGGTATTTCATTCTGAAGTTACATTTTTCATTAAGACCTTCATGTTCGTATCGTTAGGAATATTGATTACTATCAACATCCTTTCACTGAGATCTCTGTTGCTGAGCACCCTGATCCTCGCCATAATATACTTAACTCGCTACATAATAGTATCACTGGTCAAATTAAAAAATAGCGGATACATGATTTTTATCATACCTAGGGGATTGACACAGGCGGTCGTGGCACTTTACGTAGTTGCTCTTTACACAGATACTGCCATGAACATGCTGGTAAGCATTGTTGTTACCGTCATAATTGTCTCGAACATTGTTTCTTCTACATACCTGTTCATAAAAAGAAAAGATGTTTCACAGAACCCTAAGCCTTAGTCCCTCCCATTTTATCCTGTATCCCATGCTCTTCAATATCTCGTCCGGCACGTATCCTCGAGATTCAAGATACTCTATTATGCGGTCTGAATCAGGATATAATGCTTCTATGTCTCTCTTTATTTTCTCGAAATCATTTTCCTTTTTATCATATTTATATTCAATATATTTAGTAATCTTATCCCAGTCAATGTTATTTTTAAAACATATTTCACCCTTCACGTTTTTTTCGTTGTTTTCAATGTAGTAGAATATCTCCCAGTTTATGTGATTAATATGCATCAGCTCTTTTATTTTCTTGTTTTTATCCATATATATAGGCCTGGAAATATCAATATATACCTTAGTTCCTTGAATCTCAACACTGTAATCTGCAATATATACCTGCCCGTCAATTATGACGGGTTCTGCCTTATCAATTCGATACTTGAGATCCGGCACTTTTGGCTCTTCGATCTTTGCGAGCGGCAGATAATAAGAAACGCTACTGTTCAATGACAGCAAATACTCTTTCTTTTCTTTGCTGCTGTCTTTCAATACTATCTTAGCATCAATGCGCCATTCATGCATATTGACTAGATATCGCAATAACAGTGCAAGCCGAGCACCATACCGTTCTGTCTGCTCCAGCACTGAGATCGGACCGTTCACAATAATCGCGTTTTCATGATCAATAATATATAAGAGCCCCAGACTCTTCATCTTCCTGTATATCATGCTCCAGTTTTTAGCCTCTGATATTTTCAGTTCTACGCTCTTTAATACTATTGTTTCCAGCTGCTCTAAATTAAACTGTTTTGCCAGCATGTCTGGATCTGCATCATACACTTTTTTCAGTACGTATTCACTCTCTTTGTCTGCGTACATAGCCTCTTCTATATCATGAGCAGAAACGTTGTATGTCTTTGCTACTCGCTCCAGTATCTCATATTTTTGCTCTGGTGCTACTGCAGGGTTTTGAGCTTCGCGAAAGATAGCTTCTCGAACCTGCTCAGAATCCAGTGTTGAAGAACGCTCAAAGTCAGAATAACGAAACAGCAACAGCGCCAGACCCTTTATGAATTTGGGGTTTTGAGACTTGAGCTCTAGAATCTTTAATCTGTCTTCAATCTCTGACCTTTTAGAGTTTATGCTTGTTTTAAACAGATCCAGTACTCTAATACAGTAATCTGTGTTCTCTGCAGTGATAAATATAGGCCTGATCGTGCCGGCTCTCGATTTACGAAACATCATCAACGCTGTCGGGAACACCTTTTCTCCTCCGTCTTGAAGTATTGTACTCTGATGTTTTCTTTGCTATTATTTCGTACAGTATCGCTTTCTTGTTCTCTTGCGGCCTGAGTATGCGCCCAAGCCTCTGTCTGAACTGTCTAGTACTGCCAGAACCACTTAACACTATCGCAATAGAAGCATCTGGAACATCCACACCCTCATCCAATACGCGTGATGTTGCTAGCGCAGTGATAGAACCATCTTTGAACATAGATAAATATCTCTTTCGCTCTTCTCCCGGAGTCAAATACGTAAGCGCTGGCACAAGAAACTCTCGAGATATCAAATATGCAGTATCTGTGTCTTCAGAGAAGATCAGTGTTTTCTCATTTTGATGTTTTGAAAGCACATATCTTACTGCATCTATTTTCACTCTTGCACTGAATGCTATAGATCTTGCAGTTCTCCACGCAAGCAACGCTTCCCTGCCTTCAGGATTCCATGAGCTCAATATGAACTTTTCAAAGTCCCAAGGACCCCGCATCTGGATCCTGTGCTTTCTTAGGTACCTTAAAAAAATAGCATGGTTCTTCTCATATTCCTCCTCCTCTTCAGGCGTGAGATCCACGGGTATTCTGATAATCTGGTAATCTGATAGATACTCACTGAGCTCTTCGTACCCCATCTCAAAAATCTTGCCGCCCATCACTTCTTCAAGATTCTTGTGAAGCAGGTCAGTGCGCTCATAAGTTGCTGTGAGCCCCAGCCTGTAGGGAGAGGCAAATAACTTTGCGATCTGTATAAACTGCGATGCTGCTAGATGATGTACCTCGTCTACGAGCAAGAACCTGAACTTATTGCCCAAGCTCTCTGCCATCAAATACGCAGAATCGTAAGTGCTGATCGTGATCGGCTTCAAATCTTTCAGTCCTCCTCCAAGCTGCCCGACCTCGACATTGAACACCGATGCAAGCTTATCACGCCACTGATGGATCAGTTCTATAGTAGGCGCAATAACAAGCGTGGAAGTTGACAACAACGATATTGCCTCAATGCCAATATGCGTCTTTCCTGCGGCGGTAGGCAGCACGATCACTCCATTCGCATCATTTTTAAGCCACATTTCGACCGCGTTTTTCTGATAGTCTCTCAATTTCTCAGTATGCTTGAAGTTATACTGTTGAGATTCTTCAAATACTGCATCTTCAACGTTAGAATACCGTTTTTTCAGATCTGGGTACTTGTATGCAGGTGCCCTATATAGCTGGATCCTCGCATCAAATACTAAATAGTCTGGTTTCTCAGCCGCTTCTTCCAGATCCTTAACGAGAATTGTACCTTTGTTATAATAGATCTTCATACTCTGTAACTTCTAAACATTTAAAATATATATAAAAAATAAAAAAAATTTAAACTCTATTTTTCAATGGCACAAATTCCCTTGATTCTGCACCTTTGTATATTGCTCTAGGCCTTATGAGCCGAGGTTGCTCTTCCACATACTCGATAAAGTGAGCCTGCCAGCCCGTGATTCTGGACAGCGCGAACAGCCCCGTATAAAGATTGTTTCTGAGCGGGAACCCCATTGACATGTAAACAATGCCCGAATAAAAATCTGTGTTTGGATATATGCCTTTAGCTCCAAACTGCTTAATTCCAAGACTATCAAGCTTTGTGGCAATTTTGTACATCTTGCTTGCTTCTGCATTGTTTTTGCTCAAGTTCTCTCCAATCGCCTTGAATATCTTGGCTCTCGGATCATAAGTTCTGTACACTCTGTGCCCAAATCCCATCAATCTCTTGTTTCCTGCCACTATATTGTCATTAAACCACTTTTCAACCTTGTCTTCTGATCCTATCTCTGCAAACTGCGCGATTGCCGCTTCTGCTGCTCCGCCGTGAAGTGGTCCTTTCAATGCTGCCAGCGCGGCAGTTACACCTGAGTATATATCAGACAGCGTAGATACTGCCACTAATCCGCCTGTGGTAGACGCCGGAACTTCGTGATCTGTGTAAAGCATCAACGCGGCGTTCATTGCTTCTATATCCTCTCTTTTTGGTGCCTTATCGAAAGTGGCGGTGAGAAAGCTTTGTGCAAAACTTTGAGATGGCTCTGGCAACTTTGGTTTTAGGCCCATTATGTGCCGGTATATGTTTGCGGTAATTGCAGACATCCTGCCAATAGAAAGCGCTGCAATCTCTCTGTTTGTATCTTTGTTCCACTTGAATTTTGTCTCTGCCGCAGCCATAGCCGCAAATGCGGTCATTTGCATTGCAACAGTGTCCGATTCTGGCGGTAACTTTCGTATCAGGTCAATCACGTAATCTGGCAATTTATACCCTTTCTCAATATTTTCTCTGAACTTTTTCAGTTCCTCTGCATTAGGAAGCTTTCCATAAAGAAATAGATACTGAATCTCTTCTACCTGAGCTCCGCTCTTTACAACATCCTCAATAGAATAACCACCATATCTCAAAATACCTTTTTCGCCATCAATGGTAGTCAGCCTGGTCCACTTTATTATTACATCTTCTAAGCCTTTGCTTACTTCTTCACTTTCTGGCATAAAAATACCTCCATGTATGATAGGATATCCTATTATTTATTTTTTTTTACAACAAAAATATTGTCAATTTTCGTCATATGGTACTGAGAAATTGTTAAATAGCTAATCCATGAGATTCTTGTCAAAGATGCAAATTTTTAACCTTCATGCCTCATCCTCTCGAAAATTCAGGCCCTATTTACCTTATATTAAATTAAGATGCCATAAATAATTTACAGGATTTTAACCTTTGAGCTGTTATCCATTCTGATAGCTGAAATAGATTATTATAACAAAAAAGGCAAAGCGGGCCCGAGGGGATTTGAACCCCTGATAGCTGGCTTAGAAGGCCAGTGCCTTATCCAAACTAGGCCACGAGCCCAGTGAAATGTTTTTTACCAGCCGCGATCTTGCAATTTCTGATCTGCCGGTATTGTCGAAATGTCCGTGCCTTTCATTGCAGACAATCCCTTCGA
>JAVYRZ010000032.1 GCA_038729465.1 Thermoplasmata archaeon | reverse complement strand
CAAAATTAAAATAGTGTTTTCAATATGCTTGAATTATGGAATGTTCAGCTTCATATAAGGTAAAAGGTGGCAAACTGATAAAAGTCAGGTTGGTAAAAGAAGATGACATTATAATAAGCATCAGCATTTTCGGAGACTTTTTCATACATCCTGAAGAATCAATAGATGTGCTTGAAAATTCTTTAAAAAATGTCACTATTTCTGATGCAGAAAAAAAAATCTATGATTTTTTTAAAAGTGTGGAGCTGGTAGGCGCAAACGCTGAAGACTTTGTAAACACGGTTAAACTCGCATACTATAAATAAAAAAAGCTAGCTTTTATATTTTTTTATTATCTCGGTCACTTGCTCTTTTTTTAACAATTTTTTCTTCACGATGAGGTTCTCTATTTTATCGCTGTTTTGGTCTGCTTCCTTCACGAGTTTTGCGACTGTTTCGTAGCCCAAGTAAGGTGCAAACAATATTGCAGTCACATTGCTTTTGTTTAGTAACTCTGCAACTCTTTTCTCATTCACGATAAGATCTGACACCAGCTTTTCGTTAAACATTTTTATACCGTTAGTAATTATATTCATTGAGTCAAGAATCGAATAAGAAATGATGGGCATCATTACATTGAGCTCTAGCTGCCCGGCCTGGTTAGCAATGCTTACTGTATGATCATTGCCTAACACTTTATAGCAGATCATGTTCATTGCCTCTGCGATTGATGGATTTATTTTGCCGGGCATTATGGATGATCCAGGCTGTACTGGCGGCAATATTATTTCATTAATGCCTGCCAATGGTCCTGAGTTTAATAGTCTCAGGTCATTGGAAATCTTGATTAAATCTTCTGCTAGCACGCTCAACATTTTTGAATACTGAGAAAAGTCAGACATGGACTGCATGACTTCGAATAAGTTCTCTGCATTCTGAAAATCAGAGCCTAATAAACTGTTAATGTTTTGGACTACCAGCTTTTTATAATTAGCCGGCGCATTTATTTCATTTCCTACTGCCGTCCCTCCTATGTTCAATCTCTTTATGGCAGTCATGACATTCTTAATGCGTTCTAGATCTGTTTTCAGAATATTTTTATAGCCGGAAAACTCCTGACTGAATGTAAGTGGCGCAGCATCTTCTAGATGAGTTCTCCCTACTTTGAACGTATTTGCATATTTTTTTTCAAGGTTTTGGAAGGAGTCTATCAACTTATCCATATTCAGTTCCAGTGTTTTATATTTTTTGACTATTGCTATCCTTAATGCTGTGGGATAAGTATCGTTAGTAGACTGGGACTTATTCACGTCATCATTTGGATGTACCTCTATTCTGTAAATTTTTTGTGCAATATTAGAGATCACTTCGTTAATGTTCATGTTTGTAGAAGTACCCGCTCCTGCCTGATAAATATCCACCGGAAAATCACGATAATTGAAATTCTGTAAAATATAGTCTATTGCTTTGGTTATTCCCAAATACTTTTCTTCCGATAAAAAAGAAAGTGTATAATTTGTCATTGCTGCCGCTTTCTTTAAAATCAAATAAGATTCTAAAAGATCCTTATCCACTTTCAGATCGCTGATCTTGAAATTGTTTACTGCCCTCTGAGTTTGCGCTCCATATAAAACATCATCCGGTACTTCTATATCACCTAAAGAATCTGATTTTTTCATGTTATTTTAATTATTTTTTACTGATATAAATATCTTTGTATGTTTCTTCAACTGCATCTATGAAAATATTGCATTCAAAAATAGAATATTTTAAATATAAATAATATATCCTTTTTTGATACTCTAAGGAGTAAGGATGTGAAATAACATGAGCAAAAAATATCATTTGAAATGTCCTAACTGTGGCAATGAGTTTGATTTTAACTATAATGAGTTTAGCTCACTTTCAGACCCAAACATACCGGGGCTAGTTTTTCGTTATGGCCCACATTCATTTTCTATCAAATGCCCACAATGCCATAAAAGGAACCGTTATAGTGTTACGGATGAAGATCTGGTGAAAGAGTAAAAGATAACTTTTTAATAAAATCTTGCAAAAAAAATGACAGATACTTGAAAAAGCAATATTTAAGATCAAATCGTTTCAACTGCTTTATTCCGTAGGGATAAAGTTCTGATTTTCTCGCTTGCAAATTATAACAAAAAATATTATAAGTGAAACTATATTTCAGTTAATAATGATTAACAATGTGATTCTTGTGAGACATGGAGAAAGCCTCACCAATGCCATGAACGTCGTTTCAGACCTTTTTGATAAGTATCCTCTGACTGAAAGAGGTATTCTGCAAGCACAAAAGATAGCGGATGAACTTAAGACTCTTAAAATTGATGCTATTGTTTCAAGCCCGATACTTCGCGCAAGAGAAACTGCAGCAATAATTGCAGAGAAACTTTCTATGAATTTTACGATAGATGAAAGACTCAGAGAGATAAGGATGGGTAAATTTAATGAAAAAAATATTTCAGATGTGCCAAAGTTTACGTATGAAACAAATGTGTTAGAGTCATGGAGCGAGATAGAAAATAGAATGATTGATGTCATGAACAGTTATTCTGGCAATGTAATTCTAATATCTCATGGCTTTCCTATTCGAGTTCTTGTAGCTCATTATCTGGGCCTTAAAGAAGATGAAAGCTATGGTATTTACATCAACTTTGCAACTGTCACGGCGATTAACTCTGAAAAAATGGTGATTTCCATTGGATCTCCTAGAATCACCGATAAGATACAAAAATATTTTTGCTGAGCCAGTTTTCAGCTAATGTATTAATGCCTTCCAAGATCCAATGCCATCTTAAATGATTTTCATTTCTGCATATTTGTCTATTATGCCATTAAGTTCAGACAACAACTTTTTTAATTTTTCAAGGTCTTCAGGCTCTATTTTTTCAAATATTTTGTTCAGTACCTCTGTTACTGTATTATCTAGTTTTTTATAGGTTGCAAAACCTTTATCAGTAACTTTTATGTAATATGTTCTACGATCTCCACCTTTCTGCCTGAAAACATATCCTTTTTTCTCGAGATTGTCGACAGTGAACGTTATTAGCGTATTTGAAAAGCCAGTTAACTCTGAGACTTCGGTCATTGACAAGTCTCTTTGTGCAGGTATTATCTTCTTCAACAATATGTAATCTGTAAAATTAATGTCGCCCATATATGATTCTATCTCTTTTATTATTCTGATTCTGAGTTTGTTTACCAGCGTAAATTTTTCTATTAACGTATCAAATTCATTCATTTTTATCATCTTTCTCATCAACAGGATCTGCTGGAGATGCTTTTAATTGCTGTTTTTCATGGATTTCATGAACGTATTTACCGCCCCTGAGCCCTGAGAATACTGCACCTATTAAGGTCAGTATTGCGGCTATGTATAGTGCGTCCTTAAGCCCTATCATAAATGTAGGTCCTATGGCTGACGGGAAAAAAGTAGTAGATGTCAAGGTTTTAATAACGCTAGCAGGCAGCCCGGTTAATGGCATCCCAGCCAGCGGGTTTATGCCCAAAAATGCTGCAAAAAGTGCTCCAGACGGAGGAATGCTCTTTAAAGCATTTGCCAATAAAGGTGGTAATCCTGCATTTAATCCAGTAGTGTATAATGCACCTGGCAGATCTTGAGAAAATATTGTTATTGCGATAGAGAAAAATAATGCCATGCTAATGGTTTGCGCTATGTTGTTCAATGTTGCCCTCATTCCGCTTCCCACGCCTCTCATGTCGTTAGGCAGAGAGTTCATTATTGCTGTTGTATTTGGAGAGGCAAACAAGCCACTACCTATTCCGTTCAACAGAAGTATACCTTCAAAGGTCCATACATTAAAATTATAGGGTAATAAGGTAAGCAAAAACAGAGATATTGCAATGATTACCATACCTGTAGTTGCAAATATTCTCGCTCCATATTTATCAGTTAATATGCCTCCAATCGGGCCTAATATTATAAAACCTACCATCATGGGCATCATGTACACCCCAGCCCAGAACGGAGTTTGTGCATAAGAGTACCCATGCAGTGGCAAGTATATGCCCTGCAGCCAAATTATTACAAGAAACATTACAGCACCTCTACCTAATGAAGATAGAAAACTGCTTAAGTTACCGAATGCAAATGCTCGAATCTTGAATAATTCTAGATGAAACAGTGGAGATTTAACAATTCGCTCAACAAATATGAAAAGTAACACTAATATTATTCCAATGACTAATGAAGTAATAACCCATGGACTGCCCCATCCCATAGAAGAATTCCCATACGGAACCAAGCTGTACGTGAATCCAAGAGCTATCAGTATCAAGCCCACGCCAATCAGAATGTTTCCAGTAAGATCCATTGAGCTTTTTCTTCTCACTGACGTTTCTTTCAGTTTGAATATTGACCAAATTGTACCGGCAACCGCAAATGGAATATTAACTATAAAAACCAGGTGCCAGTCATAAGATGCTAGTAATCCTCCCATAACCAATCCTATCAATGATCCCGCAATAAAAGAGATCTGGTTTATACCGAGCGCTTTACCTCTCTCTTCATATGAAAACGCATCGGTTATAAGTGCTGTGCTGTTTACCATCAAGAACCCACCGCCGACTGCCTGGACCATCCTTAATCCAATGAGTGCATACGCTCCGGCATTGCCTGTTCCACTCGGTATCAGAGATAATAATACTGCACCTATAGTAAATATAATAAAACCAAGAGTGTATAGTCTTGTACGCCCATACATATCTGACAACCTACCAAATGTAATCAATAACGTTGCCAAAACTATGCTGTATCCCATCAATACCCACAAAAGCACTGTAAATTCTCCTGGAGCTGTAGGATTGATGTTAAGTCCTCTGAATATAGTAGGCAGGGAGATCATCAAAATAGTCATGTTTATCGATGACATCAGCCCGCCAAGCGTTGTATTTGTCAATACTGTCCATTTATATTGCATACAGCCAGAAATACCTTTATATATAAAAGTTTTACCACTAAAACTTTATAAAAAATAACTGTGATTATACTATTTGCCAGTATGAAAAAATAGTGATAATGTCACAGCTCAGATCTTGGTGATAGAGTATGGCATTTGTTGATTTGATACTGCACATTCTTCAGATTCAGAAACTGCAATTATTCCTACAGGAACGGCGCCAAACTTAGAAATTTCGTTTTTACATATTTCTTTGAGCGGCCGCGTGCCAATCTGTATATATATGTTATGTGCCAGAACTCTTTTTACAATTTCCTCACCTACTCCAGTGTTTACAATTGCTCCTTTTGCACCAACATAGATGCCTGCGCCATAGATAGGTACATCACCGACCCTTCCTCTTAACATTAACGAAGTACCTCCTGTAGATACCGCACCTGCAAATTCAGTGTCAAATCTTGCCACTGCACCTACAGTATCTATGATCTTCTTGAAATAGTCTATGTTCTTATAATCTTCCGTTTTTCCCATCTTCAATTTATCCAGTGTCTCTTTCAATCTCTTTTCAGCCTTCTCGGTTTTTGGATCATAAACTTCGTGACCCATCTTCCGGGCAAAGTCTATGGCTCCATCTCCACTGAGAATGTAATGGGGTGCGTAAAGTGCCACATCTCGTGCTACTAATACTGGGTTCTTTACTTTTTCAATGTTTATCACAGATCCGAGCAGTTTTTCGGTTGCTACAGACGCATCCATCTGTATAGAACCGTCAATTCTCATGTTCGACCCGGTGCCAGCATTAAAATGTATGTCGTCTTCCATCAGCCTTACAGCTTCCACGACCGCATCCAACGAACTATCCTTTTTTATTGCAATTTTACCGAACTCTTCTAAGATCTTACTGTTCTCGTAACTATTTCCCGCGCCACCGTGCAAAATTAAAGTTTTCATATTTATCTGAGACTCACAGGTTGCGATGCTTTGCTTTCAGGCTCTATGACCACTGCAGTTCCATATGCAAGCACTTCGTTCATAACGCCGCCAATTTCTGAAGAATCAAATCTAGTATCAATCACTCCATTCGCTCCCAGCGACTTTGCATGCTCTATAAGCCTTTGCACAGCCTGCATTCTAGACTCATTCAACAGTTTGGTATAGGCGTTTATTTCTCCGCCAACAATGCTTTTTAAGCTTGCAGAGAGATTTCCACCGACTCCTCTGCTTCTTACTATCAGACCCCATGTAAGTCCTATTATTCTGTTTATTTTGTACCCTGGGACATAGTTGCTTGTAACCACTGTCACATCTGTATTGCTAATATTATAATCATTATCCATAGCCCGTAATCACTGCAAGGATATTTAAAAATTATTATCCAGATTTCAAACAAGGTTTAAGTATTAATGAACTATTATTTTAAATTAAGATGAGCAAAAAAGATGAAATAATGGATATTCTAGCTAAAAATGAATCGACACAGCGGGAGCTGTGGCAGGCTCTTAAAATTTCCAGATCATATCTATCCGAACTGCTAAAGGATCTGGAGAAAGATGGTTTAATCAGTAGGAAGAAAGTGAGCGAGAGAACTGTTATAGTGAGCATTAACAGATCTAAAATCATAAGAGTGGGTGTGTTAAAAGCATCAGAATATGCAGCAGTGTATCTTACTGCACATGACCTTACTGATCTGCATATAGAGCTTTTATTGTACAATAATGGCCTGGAAGAATTGACCGCCCTAGAAACTGGAAAGATTGACATTGCCTTTGCACCGATAGTTTCAGGATTTATGTTGCATATTGTGGATGAGCATTTGGTAATAACATCAGCATGTGCAAGAGGCGGCTCTGGCATCGTTTACCATAAACAGAGTGGAGATATAGGATCCACGATGTTCTCCACAATGGATCTCAAGTCTAGAATCTATTCTGGCTATCATGTCGAAAAAATAAAGTATTTTGACAGTCCGGAAGAAATGATCTCAAATTTTAAAAATAACAAGATCAATGCACTGGCAATATGGGAACCTTATTATTCAATGCTCAAAGGTAAAAACAAGAAAATCCTTGAATCTAACAAGATTTGCTGTGGAGCCTTGGTGTTGAGAGACTCGATTGATGAGCATATAAAACTATTTTTGAATAAATTCAAAGAAAACAGCCTGCTATTGAAAGATGGAAAAAGATGGGCTGAAGCTGCTAAGCTAATGCAACAAAAGCTGAAAATTAACATAAAAATAATATTAAAGAGCCTGAAAAGCTATAATTTTGATACATTAATATCTGAAAAAGATATCAGAGATGCTATTGCCAACTTTGGCATTAAAGTGCCAGAGAAAAAATATAGTGATTTCATATGCAAGATAAGCGACTGAACCTATAAAAGTAGCATTTTTTAAATGCTAGTACAAGCAACATCATTGCCAAGCGTGCAAACTAAGTAGTTATTCGAGAACGTGATGATTTTATTACATAGCTTCTCTATAATGTCTTTTTTGTGTCATATCAGAGCATCTAAATGCAAGCACAACTATTATATATTACGAACACATGTTCGTACTATGCCCAAGGATGCAGGGATCGAAGAGATAAAAGCAGAGAATCGACACGGTACGAATTTTAGCTTATTTACGCTCTGGTTTGCAGCAAATTTGACCCTTGGAGATTTTGCATTAGGGTTTTTGCCTGCGTATTTAAACTTACCATTCGACTGGTCTCTGGCAGGACTGATCATAGGCACTGCTCTTGGTGGTATTTTACTGTCTGTTTTCAGCATTATGGGCCCAAAAACAGGAAAGACACAGATGCTGATCTCAGAGCAGACTTTTAAAAAATATAATTTTGTACAATCTCTGCTTCAATGGGTTAATACTCTGGGCTGGTTTGTTGTAAACCTGATTTTAGGGACTGTTGCAATAGTGATACTTCTGCCAACTTTGTATATATTAATATTGCCGCTTTACGCGGCAGTGCAGATCATAATAGCAATTTACGGGCATGATTACATTCATAAAATCGAGAGATTATTCAGCGCGTTTTTAGGCGCTATGTTTCTGTATATCACCGTTCAGATTCTGTTGAGCTCTCGTGTGTATAATTATTCTCCGGTATTCAGCATAGCCGTGTTTGGCATAGTTATAGCCACCTCTTTTTCCTATATTGGATCTTGGGCTCCTTACGCATCGGACTATTCAAGATATCTACCATATACAAATGAAAGAAAGAAAGTATTTATATTCACTTTTTTTGGATCTTTTATTTCTACCATCTGGCTCGAAATGTTGGGGCTATACATTGCCATAAAAACCGGAAATTTTAATTCGATGAATGCTGCATACGGATTGTCCAAGCAGCTTGGAGTGCTGATGATTATCGCCCTGGTTCTTGGGGGCATAGGCACCAACTCTATAAACATTTATTCTAACGCACTTTCATTAAACTCAATTTTGAAAAAAAGCAATAGGGTATATCTGTTAATCATAGCCGGCATAGTCGGCATAATTTTAGCGCTTATCGCGTACAACAGATTTTTCAGCTACTATGAAACATTTCTGTACATTATAGATTACTGGATCATGCCCTGGGCCGGAGTATTAATTGCTGATTTTTTCTTTGTTAAAAAAGGGTTATCAGCAAAGGCGTTTGCATCGTTTTTGGTGGGGCTGGCAATAAGCATACCCTTTATGGATCAAGCACCATATTTTGAAGGTCCAATCTCGGTGAGTCTTGGAGGTATTGATATCAGTTATTTTGTTTCATTCATCGTTTCGTTTGCAGTATATGTTTTGTTTTCTAATCGCACTAAATAGCAAAAGGTTTAAATTATATTTTTTTATATTTGTATTCATATGAACACAAAACAGGTTATAGAAGCGTTATTGTTTGCATCTGAGAATCCTTTAAAGTTGTCAGATCTTGTTCAACTATCTGGGCTAGATATCAAAATTGCCAGAAAAGAGCTCAAAAACTTGATCAAAGAGTACGAAAAGAGAGAATCTGCAATAGAGATAACAAAAGTGAAAAACAGCTATGTAATGCAGCTCAAATCCGATTATCTGGAGTTTGGATATAAAGTTGGGAGACCAGAGCTGGACGAGGATGTGCTTAAGACTCTGGCCGTAATATCATATTACCAGCCCATTAAACAGAGTAAACTGAGAGAGATGATTGGAGAAAAAGTGTATGAACATATTGAGACTCTAAAATCAAAAAATCTGATTTATTTAAAGAGGAGTGGAAAGACATTTGATATCAATACTACCAAATATTTTGGATCTTACTTTGGCATAGATGCAAAAAGCAAGGATGAGATCAAAGAATATCTTTCTAAAAAATTAAACATGGTGGTCAAATGAACGTATTGCTTGTTGGAGGCGGTGGAAGAGAGCATGCTATTGCCAGTGCTCTAAAGCGCAGTTCTTGCAATCTATACACTGCCATGAAAAATAAGAATCCTGGAATTGCAAGCCTGAGCACTGATTTTATTTTAATAGATGAGAAAGACACAGAACAGATTAGCAACTGGGCTGTTAGAAAGAAAATAGACATAGCGATAATAGGACCAGATCCCGTATTAGAAGCGGGAATTGTTGACCGTCTAGAAGCTGCAGGAATAAAGTGTGCATCACCTACAGCGAGCGCTGCAAGAATAGAAACCTCAAAGATATTCATGCGAAATTTATTGAAAAAATATAATATTGAGGGAAACATAGATTTTAAGGTCTTTGAAGCCGTTGAACCATTAGTAGAGTTCTTAAAAAATTACAAAAAAAAGTTTGTGATCAAGCCTGAAGGTCTTACTGGCGGAAAGGGTGTTAAAGTGATGGGTGAGGATTTTAACACCGTAACTGAGGCAATAGATTATGCAAAAGAGATTTTTTTGAATCGGATCGGAGGCACTTCAAACATTTTACTTGAAGAGCTGGTAGAGGGTGAAGAGTTTTCATTGCAAGCGTTTTGTGACGGTACACATCTTGCATTTATGCCCATTGTGCAAGACTTCAAAAGAGCTTTCGAGAATGATGAAGGTCCGAACACTGGCGGTATGGGCTCTTATTCTATGCCAGATCATTTGCTTCCGTTTATCAGTATTACAGATTATGAGAAGGCAAAGAGTATAATGTCCAGCATTGCAAAAGCATTAAAAACAGAGCATGCTGAATTTAAAGGTATACTGTATGGCCAGTTTATGATCACAAAGGATGGTCCTAAGGTTATAGAGGTAAACGCGAGATTTGCAGATCCAGAGTCTATCAATGTTCTTTCAATATTAAAGACAGATATGGTAAAGATATTAAAAGCCATAATTGATGGCACGCTCGATCGATTACCCGTAGAATTTGAAAATAAGGCAACGGTTGTAAAATACATAGTCCCAAAAGGGTATGGAACAAAACCTGCCATCGGTGAGCCTATACATATCGATTATCAAGCAATTCAAACGTCAGGTGCGTTATTGTATTATGCAGCAGTAAATGAGAAAGATAAAACTGTTTACACCACCAGCTCAAGGTCTCTAGCGTTGGTGGGCGTTGATAATAATATATTTCGTGCGGAAAACATAGTTGAATCTGCTGCTAAATTCGTAAGTGGAAACATATATATGAGGCACGATATTGCAAAAAAAGAGATGTTTGACAAAAAAATGGAAAGATTGAAAAAAATTTTTGCTGGCAGTTAAGGATTATTTTTCATTTTATAAGTTCCACCATATATTCGAATTGCCTTTCCGTTCACTATTGCCTCCGCAACCTTTTTTCTTGCTTCCGATAGCAATCTATGAAACGTTGCCTGGGATATTCCCATCAACGCTGCTGCTTCTGTCTGATCCATCTGCATCAGATCTTTAAGCCTTATAGCTTCATATTCTTCCACCGATATTACTATCTCGTTCATGCTGGAGTTTCTCATATTTGCCGGGACGAAATAGTCTGTATCAGGCAATCTATTTACTTGTCTGAATCTTCTCGGTCTTGGCATTTGATGTCACTCAATATCTTTCAATCTCTTTTCTATTGCTTTTTTCTCTTCTTCCAGCTCTTTAAGCTCTTCTTCCAAAATTCTCTTTTGCTCTTCCTTGCTCAG
>JAVYRZ010000031.1:8595-11132 GCA_038729465.1 Thermoplasmata archaeon | reverse complement strand
GTATCTGAGACTTATGACGGATCTATACATTACAATGAAAAAACAGAGATATTAAAACTTGCAGATTTATCAGATTTTGTGGTTTTAGGGCCAGGATTATCTTTGAATGCTGAGACACAGACGCTGATTGAAGAGCTGGCATCAGAGATAAAAAAACCGGTATTGATTGATGGCGATGGATTGAGCGCGATTGCAGATCACATGGAAATATTAAGATCCAGAACTGCAGATACTATCTTGACGCCCCATCTTGGAGAGATGAGCAGGCTTACAAAAAAAGATATAAATGCCATTCTTGACAATCCAATCGAATTTGTCAGCTCTTTTTCGCAAACAAATCGTGTATATCTCGTGTTAAAGGGTGCTCATACACAGATTGGCACACCCAGCGGAAAAGTGTACATAAACATGACCGGCAATGCAGGCATGGCCACTGCAGGCAGTGGAGATGTACTGACCGGCACGATTGCTGCCATGTTTGGTCTTGGACTCAACATTGAAAATGCTGTGAGAATGGGCGTGTTTGCACATGGCCTGGCTGGAGATCTGGCTGCAAGAGATAAAGGAGAGGACGGCATGGTCGCGCGAGACATATTAGAACATTTGCCAGAAGCGCTTTTAATGATAAGAACCAGGTTTGAAGAGCTCAAAAAGAGATATGGATTTGAGGTTATTTGAAAAATTTAGAATAAAGTTGCTCTACCCTTTCAGTTATCTTACTGATGCTTATTCCGTTTTTTTCGGCAATATATACTGCACCTCCTGCACCTACTCCTTCTTTCACCATTCCTGATTCATAGTCTCTCAATCCTTTATACTTAGATCCCGAAAAATTTAATGGCGCTGAATAATACTCTGCTCCGATCTCAGCTGCAGTTTTTTTAAATGATGATAACTTGTCTTCTGTGATGTATCTGGTAGTGGTGATTTTTTTCACTTTTATACCCTGCTCTTTCAACAGTGCTGCCACTGCAAGCATCTGGGTTCCTCCTGCCAAATACACAGATCCTTCAAATTCTGGAACAAAGCCGTTGATAAACGCCATCATCGGATCTCCAAGCTCTTTCAGTGCAGTTTTCCATGTGATGGGAAATTTTAATCTGGACATTGCTTTTTTTACAATCTCTTTTTTTAAGCTTATCGGATTTTCAATGTCTGCCGAAGAAACTTGCGCATTGTATCCTAGCGCAGTCAACACTGCCTGTGCAGTAGTAGTACCACCCGGTATGCTCTCTGCGATCATTATTTCGTTCTGATTGACCTGCTTTGCCAGTATTTTAGCATTGTTCATTATTGCATCAAGATCTTTTATGGCTGTAACATTCACAATATTTTCGCCAGGCTGGTCTGTGATATGGATATATGGCAGGTTCGGAGCTATTATCGATCCGGACCTTACCACCATTACTGGCATATTTACAAGCTCTTTTACAGCCTTGGTGATTATGCCTGGTGTTGGATGTCCGGCAGGAGTTACCGGCACTGTATTTATGCATAATGGCCGTTCATAAAAAAGGTACTCTGCATCTGCCGGAGGAGTATATTTCATAATCTCCGGATTTTCGCCCGCAAC
The DNA here is from genome assembly GCA_038729465.1 of Thermoplasmata archaeon. Lineage (NCBI taxonomy): Archaea > Methanobacteriati > Thermoplasmatota > Thermoplasmata > Thermoplasmata archaeon. The sequence continues at coordinate 9,559 of JAVYRZ010000031.1, read as the reverse complement.
AGTGATTCCTGGTATCTCCGCAACATTGGTATTAGATATGACGAGCAAGAATAACATATTTAAGCAAAGTTGATATATGTAAAGTGTATTTTAAGTTTTTGCAATGTTGGACCTGTTTGGATTTTTTACCAGAGTACCGGTAAAAGGAGAGCTGAGTCGAGCTACTGGACAACTTTATTTTATCTCGTTTTTAGCGTTTTTGATCTCGCTAGTGCCGATAACAGTATATATTCTGTCAGAGCATTTTCTACCTCATTTTTTTACAGTATTATTTTCTTTGATTTCTCTATATTTAATGACCGGAATACTGCATCTTGACGGACTCTCTGATTTTGCGGACGGTGTGATGAAAAAAGGGTCAATTGAGAGCAAGATAAAGGCTCTGAAAGATGTGAACACGGGAACTGCAGGAGTTGTTATGATAATATTTGTGCTTTTGACAGAGTTTATAGCTATTGATATCCTGAGCTATTCAATATTTAATGTTATCGTCTTTTTTTTAGTGTCTGAACTATCTGCCAAATTTTCGATGCTTGGAGGATTGCTTTCAAAAAAAGCACCGGAATCAGGATTGGCAAAACAGTTTATGGAACATTTTAACATTAATATTTTCATAATTGCAATATTATTATCATTTTTGTTTGTTCCGATCCTGAAAATATATTATTTATTCATTTTCACAGGCTTTATTGTTTCATACATAATATTAAGAATATCAACAAAAAATTTTGGGTTTTTGAACGGAGATGGATTGGGAGCAATGAATGAACTTGCAAGAGCTGTTACAATGGTGATATTATGCTTGGCATTATAATGGCAGGGGGAAAAAGTAGCAGAATGAACACTGAAAAACTGATCTTGAAAGTTAATGGCAAGATGGTGATAGAGTATGCTATTGAAGCCATGCAAAACTCTAACGTTTCAGAATATTATATTGCAATATCTCCGAACGCACCCTTAACTG
>JAVYRZ010000031.1:5827-8498 GCA_038729465.1 Thermoplasmata archaeon | reverse complement strand
CGCAGTAATATACAGGATCATAAATACTGCAGATGCCATGATCGGGTACAGGTCTGAAAAATACGAGTATTTTGGCAAGTTTGCCGCACGTGCAGACGATGTGCTGAACTTCATACCTGCGCGCATACTCGGCGCATTTTTGATACTTTATTCGAGAAGAAAAGTATTGAATAATTACAGAGCGTACAGAAAGCTGAAGATAAATGGAATGTATTCTATTGCTGGCTTTGCAGCACTTTTAAATCTTACGCTTGAAAAGCCAGGATACTATAAGATTCCGGGTGCTAGAGATCCTGAGAGAAAAGATTTAAAACACGCGATCGAGTACATTGCATTTTTTTCATACCTCTTTGTTTTTATAGTACTTATTATATTGGTGAGCATGAATGGAAGTATATCATGGTGGAGCTAGAGAAGATGAGCGCGAGTACCTGGATTTTTCATATTCAAGCAATCCGTATGCTCCTAGATTTGTAAAAAAAGCCATAAAATCAGCAGAATTTGAGAGATATCCATACTGTGAGAACATGCTGGAAAAAGAGATTAAAAAAAGATTTGAAATAGAGAGAGAGGTGGTCATAGGCGCAGGAGTGACAGAGCTATTGAACATGGTCTCATATTTTTTCAAGGGCAAAACTGCAGTAATGTTAAAAAGCACGTACGGAGAATACGCTCGTGTTGCAAAATTGTTTGATATGAAAATAAGATATATAAATAATCCAGATCCTGAATTTGAAGACTTGAAACTGCACGATGAGATACTCTATTTTTCAAATCCTAACAATCCGACCGGCAAATATTACCGGTTCTTGAAAGAGCTGGCAGAAGACAACGCAAAAAACAATAGTTATTTGATAGTAGATGAGGCATTTATAGACTTTGTAGAAAAACCAGACAAAAAGTACTATGAGAACATGATAATACTGAGATCATTTACCAAATCTTATAATATTGCAGGGATAAGAACTGGCTATGCTATTGCAGATCCTGACATTGCGGCACAGATACGAAAGTTCAGAATGCCCTGGAGCATTGGTGCACTAGGCTGCTCTGTAGTTAAAGCGATTGTTGATGACTCAGAGTACCTAGCTACCACCATTCCGAAAATTGCAAGAGAACGAAAAAGATTAGAAACGCGTTTAAACTTAAAAACCGACTCAAACTATTTTATTGCAGATGTTAAAAATGCAAGTGATGTAAGTGAAAAATTAAAAAAGAAAAATATACTTGTCAGAAACTGCAGTTCTTTCGGACTGAACTGTTGCATCCGCTTTTCAATAAAGAAAAAAAACGAAAACAGTATTTTAATAGAAGAGCTAGAAAAGTTTGAGCCCAGCATACCAGGATGGTTGAGATTTTGAAAAAATATGTGCCTATCATGGTTGTAGGAACCGCTTCAGGAGCTGGAAAATCTATAGTTGTAACTGCTCTGTGCCGCATATTTGCAGATATGGGCATAGATGTTGCACCTTTTAAAGTGCAGAATATGTCTTTGAATGCAATAGCAGTGCGCGATGGAGAGATGGCTTACGCACAGTATCTGCAAGCATTAGCGGCAAGGGTAGAGCCAACAGTATTGATGAATCCCATTTTATTGAAACCGGAAAATGACAGAACTCATATAGTGCTTTTGGGAAAGCATTATAAGACTGTGACCGCAAAGAAATACATGAACATGGAAAAAGATGAGGTTTACAAAACCGCGAAAAATGCGTTCGAAAAGCTGCAAAATGAGCATGAAATGATAGTTATTGAAGGTGCTGGCTCTCCTGCAGAGATAAATCTGGCACATGATATTGCAAACCTGAAATTTGCAAATGATATTGGTGCAAAGATAGTGCTGGTCGCAGACATAGATCGTGGTGGCGCATTTGCGAGCATTGTCGGCACTCTAGAGCTCATTGACCGAAAAAATATGATAGGAATCATTATAAACAAGTTTAGGGGTGATGAATCTTTACTTTATCCGGGCTTTGAGTTTTTAGAAAATAAATATCATATTCCGGTGTTAGGTACCATCCCTTACATCTCGCATGCAATACCTGACGAAGACTCTCTGAGATCTTGGCCAAACAAAGATGGAGCTACCAGAATATCTGTGATCAAGATCCCGAACATTTCCAATTTCACGGATTTCAATGTTTTTGAGCATGTTGATGATGTGGGATTGAGATACGTAGACAATCCAGAACATTTGAGAGGTTCAGACCTGATCATTGTTCCAGGCTCAAAGCTCACTGTGCCTGACCTGACATGGCTGAAAGAGCAGGGACTTGATGAGGTCTTGAAAGAAGAAAAGAAAAATGGAACAATGATAATAGGCATATGCGGTGGGTACCAGATGCTTGGCAAATACATAGTTGATAACGTAGAATCGAAAAAAGGAAAGGTTGCAGGTGTTGGGATATTAGATTCAAAGACCGTATTTGGCATGGTTAAAAATACAAACGTGATATATGGAACTGTAATTGCACCGAAATTTGAGAATATGAAGATAAAAGGATATGAGATTCATAACGGTGTTACTAGCTCAAAAACTCATTTTTCTAAAATTTACAGAGTAAATGATAGATATATTGCAAGATTTGATGGCTCTTATGAAAATAATGTGATAGGCACATATTTTCATGGATTGTTTGAAAATTTGGAGTTTACAGAACTGTTAATTAAT
>JAVYRZ010000031.1:0-5730 GCA_038729465.1 Thermoplasmata archaeon | reverse complement strand
TTTTTCTAAAATTTACAGAGTAAATGATAGATATATTGCAAGATTTGATGGCTCTTATGAAAATAATGTGATAGGCACATATTTTCATGGATTGTTTGAAAATTTGGAGTTTACAGAACTGTTAATTAACATGATCAGAGCAAAAAAATCACTGGAACCATTAAAAATAAAGTTTGAAAGTGTTGAAGCGAACATTGATATCATTGCAAAAATTGTGAAAAAAAACGTAAATTATGAGATACTAATAAAGTGAAATAAATGAAAACGCCAAAGATCACAATGTGGCAGGCTACCGCAATAGGACTGGGCAATATTATAGGGGCAGGCATATTTGTACTGGCTGGCACAGTGATCTATCAGGCTGGGCCCGGCGCAATACTTGCGTTCATATTAACGGCAATACTCGCAGCTACTGTTGCTCTAAACAGCGCAGAACTCTCATCCAAGATCATCACGCATGGGGGATTATACTCGTTTGTAAAAGTGACAATGGGCGATTCTCTAGGATTTATAGTAGGCTGGCTCAGAGCTATATCATACTCTATCGCTGCATCTGCTGTGGCGTTAGGGTTTGCAGCATACTTGCTTTCTATGTTTCAAATCTCTTCAAATGTCATGATTATCATAATATCCGTAATCATGATTCTTGCAGTTACGGTAATCGATTATGTGGGTTTGAAACTGGTTGCAAAGATAGAGCAATTTTTAGTGTTCATTACTGTTGGAGGCCTGATAATATTTATAATAGTGTCCATATTTTATGGCTCTTGGAGCACTGTAAGATTCACACCTTTGTTGCCAAAAGGACCAATGAGCATAGTTGAATCTGCGTCACTGGCATTTTTTGCCTATTCTGGCTTCAACACCATAGCCACGCTCACACCCGAGGTAAAAGATGGTGCTAAAAACGTGCCAAAGGCAATTATCATTGCGCTTTTAACCAGTACGGTGTTATATATCCTGGTGGTGGTAGGCATGCTGGCACTGATGCCATGGCAGTACTATGGCATTACTGCAGATCCCCTTGCTAACGCACTGACGTATGTGCATGCCTCTCCGGTCATAGAGCTGATAATCAGCATTGTTGCAATTTTGGCAACTGTAACAGTAACTATATCTCTGATCGTGGCAGGATCCAGAACATTGTTGCAAATGAGCGAAGATGGCATGTTTCCAAAATGGATAGGCGGCATATCTGGCGATTCTCCAAAAAGGGCAGTTTTGATAATCGGAGCGGTCACCGTGTTTTCGCTGTTTCTTGGAAATTTAAAATATATAGCATTGGCCTCGAACTTTGGCGTGATTTTTTCGTATAGTCTTACAGGGCTAGCAGTGGTAATAATACGAAAGAGAAAGGTGAAAGGGCCTTTTCGTTCTCCATTATATCCTGCAGTACAGATACTCTCAATTATATTATCGGCAGTGATCATGTTTGCACTGGGAACTCAGGCACTGTACCTTGGCATGATAGTTATTACGATAGGAATAATACTTTACGCGTTACATAAAGAAAAAATAGTGAATATTTGAAAATCCTTAAATTTAGGTGTTTATATCCTGGTGTAATGATGCATCTAGATAGAGAAATAGAGATCACTGACAAACTGCTTTACAACGTTTTACTGCACTTTAAAAAGTATGGCACGGATTATGCAAAGTCTCTAGGGCGTGATCTGGAGCTGAACAAGAGAGATGCGTGTAAGATTTTGAAGCTATTGTTTGAAAAAGGATATCTAGACAAGAGAACTGGCGGAATGCTAAAGAAAAAAGATGCAAAATTGAAAAGAAGAGTTACCACCCATCCACATCATACTTACTATGTGCTATCTGAAAAAGGTGCTATGATCTTAAAACAGCTTGAAGAAAAGGATCATGTATGACCATTAAAAGACAAGTAATGCAGATTGTTGCTACAACTAGCTTTTTCAGGTCTTTTTCGTATGGTGCATTATGGTCATTTTTAATGTTATTTCTGACTACCAAGCTTGACGTTAATATTGCCATTGCGGGATTGTACATGCTGTTTGCAGGAGTTACTGGTGCTGTGTTTCAGGTAGTTTTTGGCGCAATCTCAGATTCTATTGGTAGAAAAAAAATCATGATTTTGGGGCAGGCCGGGCAGGGACTGATGTTTATGGTCATGGGCTTGGCGTTAATGAACAAGAACCTGTACTTAATCATCAGTGCACTGGTAGTACAGAGCATATCAAGCGGAGCTGTATTCTCATCGTTCAATGCTATGATTGCAGATGTGCTTGACGAAAACGAGAGGTTCAGAGGCTATGCACTGCAACGTGCTACTGCAAATCTAGGATGGGGAATCGGGCCTGCAATAAGCGGGTTTTTATATGTGCTAAATTATTATACAATCTCTTTTCTATTGGTTGGAATAATGCTTATATCGCTTGTAATATTAATAAACAGAATACCCGAGACCAACAAAACCAGATACACTTTCAGGTTCAGAGATCTCTCCAACACCCTGTTAAATGTGAAGTTTCTATTGTTTAGCATAGCGGGATTTATTGCATTTTTAGTGTTTGGACAGCTGAACAGCACATATCCAATATATGAAGAGACCATCAACAGGATCTCTACGTCAATAATCGGGCTTACATGGGCCTTGAACGGGTTTATGGTGGGAGGATTGCAGTATTATATAGCCAAATTCGCAAAAGTGAAAAACGCATATTATTTCATGATATTTGGCATATTGATTTATGGTGCTGGCTATTTTATGTTATCATTTTATTCTTCTATCATCTGGCTATTTTTCACAATGAGCATTATCTCGCTAGGAGAAATTGTGTATTCTGCAACTGTGACCGCATCAGCAATAAACATGGCACCGAAAAAGGATATTGGAAAATACACGGGTACCTACGGGCTGTTTACCAGCATTGGCAGAGCTGCAGGACCGTTTTATGGTGGTGTGATATTTTCCATAACGGTATCTTCGTATTATAGATGGTCTATGATCTTTGTCACTGCTGCAGTTTCATCATTAATCTACACGATAATAATGTACATGCTATATGAACGCTCAAAATCTTAGTTTCATATTTTGTATTTTTCCAGTAATTTTATATATTCTTCCGGAATGGGTATCGGTACAAATTCATTATTGATCGAAGCTATTGTAAGCTCGCATCTAGCTGCCTCTTTTTGCTGTGTTTCGTTGAATATATCAAAATGGTAGGTAATATGCTTTTTTCCAAGCTCTTTGATTTTTAGTTCTATAACAGCAATATCGTTGAACCTTAGAGGATACTTAAAGTCGCATGTAGCTTTGACTCTCGGAAAAGATATGTTTTTAGAGCTGCTGAATGATACACCTAGCGAATTAGTAAACTCTTCTTCTACTTTCTCACAAGCTCTAAAATAATTTGAAAAATGCATTATGCCGAGCGCATCCGTATCCACCCATGAAACCCTGTATTTGGTCTTGAAGTTATTCATAAATTCTGAAAAGTACAATATTTATTTTAATCTTTGGTCAAAGCAAGAAAAGTTTATTAGAGATTTCTTGATGTTTATTGTCATGCAAGAGATCAAGATTAGAAATGCAACAATGCGCGATAAGCCACGCATTCTGGAATTTTGTAAAAACACTTGGCAAGGTATGAAAGGATTGGAGGATACTCAGCATGATTATATAGCGTTTGTTTACGATGCTTGGGTCAGAAAAAAATCGATGATTACTGCCGAGATAGATCATAGACCCGTAGCAATATTAAACGTCAATCCCTACAAAGATGGCAGTGCATGGCTGGAGGGCATGAGAGTGGATCCTGAATATAGAAGAAAAGGTATTGCTAGTATGCTCACTTCCTACGTTCTTGAAAAATATCCAAAAGTGAGACTTTCTATTTTTGACTGGAATGAACCGTCCAAGAAACTGGCTGAAACACTGGGTGCAAAAATGATAGATACCTACATTTTCATCAACCTTGACGATTTTAAATATAAAACTGAAAATTGCAAGTTTGCAAAAGTGCCAGAGCGAATATTTGCACTTACTGATTATGGCAAAAAACCGGTTTTTGTAGACTGGAACTATTTTTATCCAGATCTTGAAACAATAAAAACGCTGGTAAATAAAAGATGTATCTTGGAAGATTACAATGGATTTGGATTCGTGCTTAGATCAAAAGAGGACGTTTCACTGATTATCGACCACGCAGTCAAAATTGACAGACTCGTAAACTCATTCTGCACGAGATATAAAAATCGAAAAAAGTTATTGATCTTATCCTCTGCCATATATGATTCTAACAATGATTTTCCTTGCACTAAAACTGAAAAATTGAATATATATGAGATTTCTCGATGATCATTTGTATTTTTCCAGCATATCATTTTTGAGCTTATTGTATTCTTGTTCTTTGATCGAGATCCTGATTCTATTCATCAGATTAAGCATGAAAGAGAGATTGTGGATCGTTAAAAGGCGCATTGCCAGCATCTCTTTTTCTTTGAATAGATGATATATATATGATCTTGTATAGGTTTTACATGCATAACAATCACACTCTTCATCAATTGGTTTAGTATCATCCTTAAAATTTGATTTTCTCAAATCCAATATTCCTTTAGATGTAAACGCCATCTTGTGCCTCGCGTTGCGAGTGGGAAACACAGAATCGAATATATCAATGCCACTCTCTATAGAATTGAACACTTCAGATAATGATCCCACACCCATCAGGTATCTTGGTTTATCTTCTGGCAATAATGATACTGTGTACCTTGCAATCTTGATCATTATGTCCAAAGGCTCTCCTATTAAAAGACCACCTATTGCATATCCATCAAAATCGAGAGGCAACAGATCTGCAGCACTTTGATCTCTGTATTTCTCATAGATAGATCCCTGAACTATTCCAAAGCTGAGCCCTTTCCTGCTGCTTTTAAATCTCTCAGCCCAATTTTTATTTAATATAAGACTCTTTTCAATATTTTTTATATTTGTACCGTAAGGAACACAATAGTCCAGCATCATCGCTATGTCCGATCCCAGCCGATTCTGTATCTCTGCACTCTTCTCTGGCGTGATAAGATGCAGAGACCCGTCTTTCGGATCTCTGAACGTTATGCCCTCTTTCGAGGCTCTGACAAAAAATGGGGTTTTGATAATCTGAAACCCGCCACTGTCAGTTAATATAGAATTATGAAAATTCATAAAATCATGCAAGGATCCATGCTTTTCGATTGTCTCCAAGCCAGGATGCAAGTATAAATGCAGAGAGTTTGAAATTAATACCTTAGTGTTCAGCTCTTCCAGTTCTTTGACGTTAAGCGTTTTAACTGCTCCTTTTGTAGCTACCGGCATGAAAACAGGAGTATCTATAATGCCGTGAGGTGTATCTAATACTCCGAGCCGCGCATTAGAATCGGTTTCGATGATCTTGAACATATAAAAGATAATATGCAGCTAGGATAAAAAAGTTTTAATTTGAAAGAGTGTTTATCATCATTATATGTATAAGGATTATTTAGAACAAATAGAACATATAACTGTTAAAGAAAGAGTTAGCAAGGATCTTGAATTGTCAAACTATCTGATAAAACATCTCGGTACTCCCGTTTATTTTGAGAATCTAGATGGATACAAAGCTGTAGGAAATTTGTGGGCGAGCAGAGCAAGTTTTGCAAAGGTTTTGAAAATTGAAGAGAAAGATCTAAAGCTAAAGATGTTGCAGGCAATCGAGAATCCAAAACCGGTAAAGA
>JAVYRZ010000030.1 GCA_038729465.1 Thermoplasmata archaeon | reverse complement strand
AAATCTATAAAAATAACACTCTTTTTACCTATGAGTGTTTTGTAAAACTCTCTCTGTGAAAACCAGGCAGATCCTATAGATCTCAGCTTCTCTGAAATGATATTTGGAGATAGGGAAGCATCAATCTCTCTTGACAAATATAGCTTAGACCATGCAGATTCTAAATATTTTAGTGACCGATAACGCTAAGATCTCTTTCCAATGCAAAAAATGAAAATACCTTAATCTATATTAACGTTGCAAATAAAGATTTTAACAATAGTAATATCGACAACAATACATACAATACAGTCTTTATAACATAATATATACCAAGAAAGATTTAATATGTACTGTGCTATTACCCTCCTTACCTAGTAAGAGGTGAAAAAGTTATGGCAGAAGAATTAAACCCGTTTAAAATAGCACAGGAGCAGCTGGACAAAGCTGCTAAAGTGATGAACTTAGAACCAGCACTGCATATGATTTTGAGAGAGCCTATGAGAATTGTAGAAGTGCAAATTCCAGTCAAGATGGATGACGGCAGTTCAAAAGTTTTCAGAGGTTTTAGAGTATTGTACAATAATGCGAGGGGTCCTGCAAAAGGTGGAATAAGATATCACCCGAACGAGACTCTTGATACAGTTAAAGCACTTTCAGCATGGATGACTTGGAAGACCTCTTTAGCAAACATACCATATGGTGGTGCTAAAGGTGGTATAATTTGCGATCCAGAAAAACTGAGCAAGGGTGAGCTGGAAAGATTATCAAGAGGATACATAAGGGCAATTGCCAGATTTATTGGTCCTGATATAGATGTTCCGGCTCCAGATGTATTTACAACTCCACAGATTATGGCTTGGATGATGGACGAATATGAAAAGATCATGGGTCACAATGCTCCAGGAGTAATTACCGGCAAGCCATTGGCAGTAGGCGGATCACTGGGCAGAATGGACTCCACTGCAAGAGGTGGAATGTATCTACTCAGAGAAGCCACCAAAAAACTGAAAATGGATCCGAAAAAGGCAACAATTGCGATACAAGGACATGGAAATGTAGGACAGTATGCACATAAACTGGCTGGAGAGCTATTGGGCGCAAAAGTTGTAGCAGTAAGCGATGTTTATGGCGGCATATATTCAGAGAAAGGTTTGAACTATGATGAAGTAGAAGCGTTCAAAGAGAAAACAGGCTCTGTTGCAAATTTCCCAGGAGCAAAAAAGATCAGTAATAAAGAGTTACTGGAACTGAACGTAGACATACTCATTCCTGCAGCGCTAGAAAACCAGATCACAGCAGCCAATGCCGACAAGATCAAGGCGAAAATAATGCTTGAGCTCGCAAACGGGCCTACTACTCCAGAGGCAGATTTAATACTTGCAAAAAACAAGGTTCTTGTCATACCTGACTTCCTTGGCAACTCGGGCGGTGTGATTGTATCTTACTTTGAATGGGTACAGAACATTAACGGATACTATTGGACCGAGCAAGAGGTATATGACAGGCTAGACCAGAAAATGACCAGCTCGTTTAAAGATGTTATGGAAGCAGCTGATGAGTATAAAGTAGACCCAAGAACAGCTGCATATTTAGTGGCTGTAAAAAGAGTAGCCGATGCTGTTAAGGCACGCGGCTGGGTATAAAATTTTACCCTTTTTTTATTTTTTCAGTTATCTGTAAAACATAATGGTATAGATCTTCCACGCACCTGATCTCTCTTTTTGAATAATAGGCTATTTTTCTTTTAAATTCAATATTGCAGGTAACATTGTAATATTGCAGATATGTAATCATAGATTTTTCAAGTATATTTCCCTTTCTGTCCCAATCTGTAAATATAATAATCTCTCTGTACGTTTCAGCTATATTTTCTGCAATATCTCTTAATGTTAATCCCTCATTGATTTTTATAATTATGCCAGTAAATCCAAGGTTTCTGAGCGCTTTAATATCTCTATTTCCCTCTACTAAGATTGGAACCTTGGAATTTTGGTCTTTCAGTTCTTCAATCAATTTTATTATTTTTTCTTCTTTCATACTCTTTCAGAGTCTCTTCATTTACAGATTCAGCTGTAATTATTAAAAGTTTTTCCCTGCTTTTAGCGCCTTTCAGAATCTTTATATCTTTTCTGTCTATGTTCAGTATTTTAGCAAGAAATTCTAATACAGCGATGTTCGCCTGATTGTCCACCGCTTTTTCTCTGACCTTGACTTTATGTTTGTTTCTAAAAGCATCAAACTCAATACTCTCTTCTGAAGAATTTGGAACTACATACAATTTCAGGTAAAAGCTCATAATTTCACTTTTAGCAGCGTGATCAATCGCTCACTATCATCTGTGTATCTTCCACCAACATAGTTTCCAAACACTTTATTTATTTTCAAGCCGCTCAGTTCAGTTAATATTTGCATGTCTTTCAGGTACATGATTCTGAGCCGGATAGATGCATATTCTCGAGCATAATTTTTATCTTCGAAAATATCGTAAAAATAGAGTATGTTTGCAAAATCTCGATCTATCGTAGGCACGAAAAATCTAGATATTATCTTGTTTCCTTTTCTTATTGTATCACCATGATATACCATATGCTCAAAATAAGGAAAGCCATTTAATATATCTACTATAATCTTGCCATCTTCGCTCAGCAAATTTTTACAGCTTTTCAGAATCTGCAGTTGCTCATCTTTGCTAAATAATAAAAACGAGTTTAGAGGTATTATTATTGTATCAAATCTGTCAAGATCATGAATATTCAAAACGTTCTGGTTTTCAATATGCACATTTTTCAAACCTTTAAATTTCTCTCTGGCTATCATTAGCATATGCTCATTATTATCTATGCCCCATATTTCATGGTCCTTAAATTCTTCGATAATTCTGCCAGTTCCGCACATGAGTTCCAGTATCCGCTCTCCATCCTTTATAATGTTCTTTAAAAATTGCACATCGTCTCTGAATGATTGGTAAAAATCATCATAATACTCGTATTCAAAATCATATAGGTTTTCATGGAACATGGCAGATCAGAACTTATATCCAATATCCCTCAATAGCTTCTTTCTCTTTTTTTTATCTGCAACTTTTTCAATGCCCACGGGCGGCTCACCGTCAATCACTCCTGCAATACCCCTGCCCTGCTCCGACTCTACCACCAGCACCTGCAGATCGTTGGACGTGGCTGCAAATATATTCAGAACCTCATCAACTTTTCTCAACCTGTTCAGCACGTTTATGGGATAAGCATCTTTTAGCATTATAACAAATGAATGCCCTGAGCCTATCTCTACAGCGTTATCTATTGCATATTTTATAAGCTCTTTGTCAGTACCCTCAAATCTTACAAGTCTGTCAGTAGAAGCCTCGCAAAAAGCTACTGCAAAAGCTATGTTTGGCATGGCTGTTATCAGTGCCTCATAGATATCTTCAACGCTTTTGATAAAATGAGATGTGCCGATTATAACGTTTGTATCTTTTTGAGGTTTTTTTATGTTTATCAGTTCAAATTTCATGATTGTTACCTCATTATTAACTAAATGATTAGCATAATTTTAACTTTTCTTTTTTTTGGGATCTGTTGAAAAGTAATGGGCTGTAAATACTGCACCAATTGCTATGTTAAAATAGAACACTATCAGTCTCCATATCAGTATCACTATGCCTATCATGTACGCCGGAATCTGCACCGCATAAATAATGGCTGCAGAAAACTCTACCACTCCACTTCCTCCGGGACTTATCGGAAGCATGGATATGAACACTATTAATATCTGTGCAAATATAGAGTATATCCAAATCGGGTTCAACCCAAATGCCAATAGTATTATTGAGAATATTAGAAAGTCGCTCAGCCACATCCCTGCAGTTATAAAATAAACTAATATTGAGCGCTTTCTGTTTTTCACAAAAAGGTTGTTGACTGAATAATGAAAGTTGATATACTCTTCTTTTAATGTGCTTATTAGTTTTTTTCGCTTATCTTCTTTCTTTATGAATATCTTAAGCACACCTTCCAGTTTATGCATCTTTCTGTAAAAATAATTGAACCTTAACGCTAGCAGCAAGAACAGTATTATAAGCAGAATCAAAATTAATATGGATCCGTATATAAAATAGATAATCACCATGTTTTTATAACTGCTGTATATAAAAAACAACAGTGGAGCTATCGAAAGCAAAAATATCGCATCCATAACCCTCTCGCTCACCACCAGCCCCGTCGCATCTCCGCCAGTGAACCCTTTGTCCATCAACATCTTTATCCTTACAGGCTCTCCGCCAACGTTTGTGGGCGTGACTGTGGCTGCAAATATGTTCACCAGAACTATTTTCAGAGAATCTGAATACTTGAGCCTCATGTTCAATGACCCGCTCATCACTTTTATCCTTGCTGCCCAGAACATAAAATACAAGAAATGGAGCAACAGTGCCAATAATACAAAATAAAGGTTTATTCTCAGCAGATACTCAAAAGATTTGACGTTAAAAGTACCGGAAAGTAATATCACTATGGCTACCAAACTTATTACTATCGAGATCACTAGATACTTAATATTTTTTCTCTCCATTTTTGTTCAGTCTCCGAATACTATGTCCAAAAATCTACGAACTGATGTATCAGGCTCATAATTAGTGTTTTCAAAGCCTTTATATCCGCTTGCAATTTTAAGGTCTCTCTCCAGATCCAAATTTTTTTGGGGTACTGAATAAAACAGGTTTTGTTGCGTAAAATATTGTGCTAGATACTCTTGTTCTGGCTGCATGGGAGTAGGTACAAAAAGTGCTTTTCCATCAATCATATATAAATCCATTATGGTGGAATATCCAGATCTCGTTATAAATATTTTTGCCCGGTTAAAAACCGATTCTCGTTCTTCGAAACTCAAGTATGATCTGATATTTTCTTTGTTGTTTTGCTCTTCAGGTTTACCGAGAGTAACAAAATAATTGACTTTAAGATCTTCAAGCTGTTCTAACACCAGTTTTTCAAATATCGATCGATGTGGTTCAGGTCCAGATATTGAAACTAATAGATCAATGTCTTTATTTACGCTCTTTTTTGATATGAATGATATTGGGCCTATATATTTTATTTTTTTAGGATCTAAGAATCTCAGATTATGTGAAAGATCTCCAGATAGAGAATGTTGCTCTAAGTCTGGAACTATAATGTATTTGAACCTATTCGCAAAAAATCTGTTATATAACATTGATCCAGCCTCAAGCAACTTTAATCGATATGGATTTAATATTCTTAATTGATGGGTTATTAAAAATGAAGGTGCGTCTTTAGCAAATATACCATATCTATTATCGGAGATGATCAGATCATATTTTTCTTTTGCATGATACTTTAAAAACAGTTCGTGCTCTGTAAACAACGAAGTTACCAGAAGCGGTGAATCTAAAAGAAGATTAAGGAAAAAAAGGTCTGGGTTGCTGGTAAACTCCAATGGATAATCTCGAAACTCTATAAACTTTGCAGATACCTCTTTTTTCAAAAGCTCCAAAGCTCTGCCATAACTGAATATCGTGATCTCATGCCCTTCATTGCCCAGTTTTTTAATTAGCGGTATGGATCTACTTGCATGTCCAAGCCCTATTGCACAAACTCCAAACGCTATTTTCATATTTAGAGGCTTTATGTTTCAAATGTATATAAGTATTATCTATAAAGACAATATAATATATATAACTGTACTTATGATAATCACTGCAGTAAATAACCACATCAGGACCGATCTCCACAACCTGTTCACAAACTCGTGCATAACATTCTTGTTACTGCTGATCAAGATTATAAAAACGATTAATATCGGCAAAATTATGGCGTTCAGAACCATTACGTCTATAATAATATTGATTAGATCATTGTAAAAAATAGGAACTAACGCCGCAGGCAAAATTTCGACAAGATATATAAAATAAAATTTTTTAGCTTTTAGCGGTGCAGTATTAAGGCTGTGAGTCCATCCAAAATATTCGCTTATGCTCCATGCTGATGACAGAGAAACCACCACTCCCGCAAGAAATCCGGCAGCTATTATTCCAATGGCAAACAAATACGGAGAGAATGATCCAGCCAGCGGTATGATCAGATGAGCCAGATTCATTATCCCTATATTCTGATATTTGCCATAGATAGTCATTGCCGCAGTAATAACAATCGCGATCATCAACACCTCACTTATTACTGCGCCTATAAAGGTCTCGTGTCTTTCATGTTTCAGATCTATTATGTTCAAATGCTTGTCTACCACTGCAGCCTGCTGATAAAATAGCATCCATGGCATTATCACGGCGCCTATCAATCCCAGGATCATTGTAACAAAGCTGATGTTATGAAACTGGTTGAAACTGAACAAGCTTGTTGCTATTTCCGTAACGTTTGGTCTGGTTGTAATCGCAGTAATAATAAATATAAATAACAGCAGCGATATGAATATCAATATGTTTTCTACTTTCTTATAACTTCCAGTGATCACAATAAATGCATGCCCCAGAATCACCACTATTATGGACACTGCAATAGGCACTCCGAAAATCAGTCCTGCAGCGCTTATTCCTGCAAATTCAGCAACATACGATAACATATTTATAAAAAACATAGTACTTACTACAGACAAAGACCAGCCTTTTCCATATTTCTCCTTGATCAATTCTGCCAATCCTTTTTTGGTCAGTATTCCGATTCTTGCGACCGCCTCCTGGTACAGATACAAAGGTATAATCAAAATTAATAAAAATGATATAAATGCAAACTTGAACTCAGCACCTGCTACAATGCCAGTAAACACGCTTGGTGCATCTACATCAGCCATCATTGCTACCCAGCCAGGACCTAGAAAATAAAGCAGGAATAACAGTCTTTTTTTGGTAATGGGATTCATAGAATTTCACACTTTATTACCCTTGCTATCGAAAGATCCAGAAAATGGTCATTACCTCTAACATCTTTGATAGTTACTCCTTTTTTATCAGACTTGACAATTTCATAAATGTTTCCAGGCCTTAATTTTATAGAATCCAGATACTCTAATACTGGCGGCTCTTCAAACACTATTCTTTTCACCTTAATTTTATTGCCTGCTTCAATTTCATTTATTGCCGGCTCGTTTGATAGAGAAAATGGTTTTGATGCGGATGGTATCGGATTGCCGTGCGGGCAAGTTTCTGTGGTTTTGAGCTTTCCCAGAATATATGGTTCTAGATCGTCAGATATGCCATGCTCCAGCTTTTTGACCATGTTATGAGCATCTTTCCATGGAACTTTAAGTATATCAAAAACTAAAGATTCTGCAATTCTATGCTTTCTTATTAGTGGAACTGCACGTTTTAATCCTTTGTCTGTCAGTTTAACACCCACATATGGCACTTTAGTTATTAATCTCTGCCTTTCCAATCTCTTAAGCTCATCATTGACTGCCCCCGGAGTAAGGTTTAAAATATTTGCAATCTTGGTTAATTTTGCAATGTTATATGATTCTTCCAGCTCAAAAATAATAAGAAGATAATCTTCTAACTGAACAGTTGTTTCATTATTTTTAATAGTAACCATAAATAAGATTAATGGTAGCATATATTTATACTTTATTAAATCGGTAAATGCATAAAAATTTTATACATATGATTTTGATTATGCGTTTGAAAAAAAACCAATTAGAAAATAATAAATATTGGAATTGCCTATTATCTTTTCTATGATAATAAGATCTATTGCATATTCTCAATTTAACATTTCATTAAAATTTAAGTTTAGAGTACTTATCGACACATACTTTTCTGATGTTGTTACAGCAATAAATAAAAAAACTTATTGGATGGTATTGAATACTCAAAAGATGGTGAGATTATGAAAATACTGATTGGGGTATCAGGTGCATCTGGTGCTATATATGCCTATACATTACTTAAAAATATTAAGGAGGAAAAACATCTAATTGTATCTGAGCATGCTAAAGAGTTGATAGAATTTGAATTGAACTTGAAAATCGATAAATTTAGAAAACTGGCAGATCATTGTTATGATGACAATGACCTGTCTGCTCCAGTCTCTTCAGGCAGCTTCAAGATCGATACAATGGTAATAGTGCCAGCAAGCGTTTCTACAATATCCAAGATTGCTAACGGCATAGCAGATACTTTAATTACGAGAGCTGCAGCAGTAAGCTTAAAAGAACGGAGAAAATTAATAATAGTTTTCAGAGAGATGCCTTTAAGCACAATACATCTAAAAAATATGTATGAGCTGTCTCTGGCAGGAGCTATGATCGTTCCCGCAGCACCCGCATTTTATACTAAGCCAAAGTCGATAGAAGATCTGACAGAGCAGGTGTCTGGCAGAGTAATGGATATGATAGGTTTAGAATCAAATATACCGCGATGGACCAAGAGCTTGAGCAAAAATGAATGATGAGATATATATATTAGACACATCAGCCATACTATCCGGTTTTGTGATAAATTCCAATAAATTGATGATCTCTGCAAAAGTATTTGAAGAGATAAAAAAAGGGAAAGCTAAGCGAAATCTGGACATGAACATAGAAAATATAGAAATTGTAGAACCTGACCCTAAATATGTGAAAATGGTTAAAGACGCAGCAAAGATTACCAATGATTTCCTGAACCTGTCAGAAACGGACATTGAAGTTTTGGCAGCAGCTATACAGTACAATGCAATAATAATTACAAACGATTATGCAATACAGAACGTTGCTAAATTTATGAACATCAATTTTCAGAACTTTGGCATGAACCAGATAAAAAAACTAGTAATATGGAAATATAAGTGCACTGGTTGTTCAAGATATTTTGACAAATACTATAAAGAGTGCCCAATATGCGGCAGCCCGATTAAAAGGGTCAGGAGATAGAGATCTCTTTTTGAATATTGAAAGTCATCAAGTCTCTAGCAGAAACGGTTTTAACTCCAGTTTTGTTCTCGATGTATCTGGCCTGAAATTCTGGATTTTCAGCAAGAAACTTCATGCCAAAATGAGTTAATATGGCCAGTTCCGGTCTGGATTCCTGCACTATCAACGCTGCATCGTTTGTGTTCAAATGATAGGGTATAGAAGATGTTAACGGCCTGGTTACGGCAAGAATCAATACCCTCGTGCCGGTTATGTCTTTATGTAGCTGGGTGTTATAGTATGTATCACTGATATAGGTTATGATCCCGTTTTTAGTGTTTATCTTGAATCCTATTGAGGTAGGGTCATTATGATACGTTTTTATCGCCTCGATCTCAATACCCATTTTACTGAACTTTTCTCCATTTTCCAATACCAGGTAATCTATTATCTTCTTGTGGAAAGATGTTATTGATGAGCATTGTTCCACCACACTTTTTGAGCAGATCAGTTTTCCGTGCCTTATTAAGCCACCATTAGTCATTGCCTCAATTAATACAGCCGCATCTGATACATGATCTGTATGGGCATGTGAAACGAGCAGCAAATCGGTTTTTGTCGGATCTATCTTTGCCTTTTTTAGCTGTATCAGAGATCCTGGGCCAGGATCTATATGAATATTTAGATCGCTTTTTAAATATATTCCACCAGTAGCTCGGGTCTGATGAAAAGTTACATATCGGCCACCACCAGTTCCTAAAAATATTAGCTTGCTCATAAAATATAATATTTAAATCATATAGATAAATCTTGTTCTGACCTGCAACTCTCTAAATGATCAGATTTTCCTGTTTTTTCGAAAACACGAATAAAGATAACATCCTTTAAATTGTTTTTTTGCGTTAAATATGTTTTTATTATTGAAATAATAAATAAAATTTAAATATCTGTTTTGAATATATATTCATAATTATGAGGTGAACAAAACGCCTAACAGAGATGGAACTGGACCATATGGAAAAGGGCCTATATCTGGCAGAAGACGAGGTAACTGTTATCAGCGATCCGGGAAAGATTTGGATTATTCTAGAAACAAATCTTTAAAAGGGAAAATAACAGCACATATTGACAATGATAAGTGCATAAAATGTATGAAATGCGTCTCTGTTTGCCCTGAAAAAGCTATTGAGGGTACTATAAAAAAATATACAAAAGTTAGGGAGGAAATTTGCAAGGGATGTGGAGAGTGCATAAAAGTGTGTCCTGTAAATGCAATATCTTTGCACGAATTTAAGGGGTCAGATAGATCTATAAGTGAGGATAGAATAAACGTCGATAACGTTAACGCAGAAGAAAGTTTGATTGAAAAAAAGAAAATGCTAGAAGAAAAAATAAGACAGATTAAGGAAAAAATAAACTCTATCTAAGCTATTTTATTTTAGATTATCAACTCTTCAATGGGCGATTTTCTATCTTTTATTCCTAGATCAGATATAACAATGCTTTGCCCATCATACAACGTTGCTTTTTCTTTTCCCGATATCAAAGCGGAGATTATTCTCCCTGCAGCATCTCCTTTCATAATTCCACTGCCGCTACTGCCTGTTGCTACAGCAATGTTTAGCTCATTGAAAATATAGTAGTTTCCATCTATCGTATTATATGAATAGTACCCTGCCCAGCTTGATGTGACTTTTGCCTCTTTAAAGGCGGATATATATTCCTGTACAACCAATAGCACATTTTTATTGTAAAAGTCTATCTCTGGCTGAGGATCATCCTCCAGAGAAAAGCTCCTTCCAATATCATCAGCTACTGTAGCCCAGAACGATTGTGATTTTGGTTCTGGTCTTATGTAGATCCATGGCTTCGGAAAAATAGTAAATGGAAATGTGCCGGCTTCATTTTTATAGTTCTTGTTTACCATTGTTTTTATTTTATCTCCAGAAACCTGAAATATCTGCCTCTTTTTGGGTCTGATATGACTATCGATACCTATTGGATCTAAAAGCGCTGTGGTCCAAACATCAGTTGCTAAAAGATAGTTTTCAGCCTTCATTTGCCCACGGTTTGTTTCTATAGACTCAATAGTTTTTTCCTGCCAGACAAATGGTTCTCCAGGATATATTAATTTTTTTACGGGTTCTAGATTTAACTTTTCGACCTTTGTGTTATATTTGATATCTACATTCATCTTTTCAAGCTCTTGATTATAATAGGATGCTATAAGATCAGGCTCTATAATCCCGCAGTTTTTACCTAACAATCCGCCATCTATATTTTTCAACCCCATTATTTGGGCAACTTCCGGATCAGGAGTACAATTTATGCCTAAATCTGAGATCTGGGCTCTATCTAATATCTCAGTATCTGTCATTTTTCTTACTTTTGATACTGAGTCATCATCTAAACTATTTTTATCCATTAAAAATAGATAGCCACAAAAATTCATGCCTAGATCAAACCCTAAATCTTCTTGTACATGTTTATAAAATGAAATTGATGAAGACGTAAGCTTATAATTTAAATCTGAGATAAATAGATCTCTGAATGCAGAAGCACTTTTGCCAGTATTTCCCTGAGCATAAGTTGCCTCTTTTTCTACGAGACAGACATTCATATCCGGATTTTCTCTTTTGATATGATATGCTGCTGAAAGTCCTGTAATACCTGCACCTACAACTATCAAATCATATTTTTCCATGGGAGGGTGTAACTGATTTACAATATATTAACATTTCGTGAATAAAAGCATTAGCGATAGAAACTGCATAACACAGGGACATCAAGCTTCAAATACTAAACTAAAATTTTATAAATGGTTCCTTTAAATTATTTATATTAGATTAGAGTTAAGGTAAATCAATGGTATTGGTCTGAATGACTGACAGAGATGTAAGAAAGAAATTCATTGCTGGAAAAATAAAGGATATAGTGCTTGAAGATGAAGCACTCAAGATGCATAATATGAAGAGAAGCACGAGATATATTAAATTTGGTTTGTGGATAATCATTTTGTCTTTATATGTAACTACATTGTTTTTTAATTATCTAACCATGCTGGATCTTTTAATATTGCCTATAATTTTGTTTATAATTTATATACTGATAAAACCAAAGAAAGAAGATAAGATAATATATACGATCTTCGAATATTTTATTGGAGCAGGATTAATTCTGTCAGATATAATAATTACTGTTTACACTACTTTGTTTATAATTTATTTTTTAATTTTTTCTCATCTCTACTCAGCTAATAGAAATATTTATTCAGTGTTTTCTGTGTTAATTATTGCACCAATCGGTGTTTCAATTTATACTGTATTTTTAGTTAGATATTTCTCAAAAATTATGGATTTTTTAGATGAAAAGATATATTTACATTTTGTAATTTTAAAAAGATTTTTCATTTTCATTATATTATTGCTTAGCATAATCTTACTGATTTTTTTAAAAACCAATATTTTGGTCCCGAAATTCTAAAACAATA
>JAVYRZ010000029.1 GCA_038729465.1 Thermoplasmata archaeon | reverse complement strand
CGCAAGCTCTAGCAATGCAGGATCTGTAATTTTGTATTTTCTAATTATTGCATCAAAGCTTACATACTCATTTCCATTCTCGTAAAAGTGTGTGAGTTCAGCACCAGTTATATCGAACGGTATCGCATTTTCTTTCTTAGCAATATCTAATACTTTATCTTTCGAAACAAACAAAAACTCAGCATTTTTGTCAATAAAGTTCTTGATCAGCCATGGGCAAGCTATGCGGTCTACTTTTGCTTTTTCACGAGTAATCCATTTCATGATTTTAAATAGTTAAAACTATTATTTTAATATTTACTCACAAACCCATAAATATTCTATATTATTCAAAAACAGATAAATTTAAGTATGATTCTACAGATAATTGTAAGTATGGATCAAGAATCTGAGGCTAACACAATTATCATTGCAAATCCTGGAACTGGTAAGACAACGCAGCTCGCAAAAAAAGTTGTAGAACTCTTAAAAATGGGTGTGAAAGAAGAGGATTTGCTTTGTATCACTTTTACAAATAAAGCGGAACTAGAGATGAAAATACGGATCAGTGATCAGATCCGTAACAACAATGTTCATGCAAATGCCAGCAAAATAGCAGTGCATACTTTCCACAGTTATGCACTTGATTATCTTACGCGCCTGGGGTTCAATTACGAGCTTGTGAGCGGCAATGTGCTCAGATACTCTATCTACAAATACTTTCAAGAAAATAAAGTATTCAACTATTCTGGCGAGTACATAAAAAGTGATCTGATGCCAAAGACTGAAAATGCGATAAGATATCTAAAGAGCTTTGGCATAATGGCAGATTGCATCGATATTCAGAGCGTGGAAAAATTGCTCAGGACCAATTATGCGTCCAGCAACTTAAAAAGTCATACAGAAGACGAGCTAGTAAGCTTTTTAAGATACTTTATAGAAGCTTTTAAAAAATATGAATCTGAAAAGTCAGCATTGAAAAACAGAATTGATTATGCAGACATGCTGATCCGATTTTTGGAAAAATACAATAAAAATGATAGATACAGATTTGTACTGGTAGACGAGTTGCAAGATCTGAACGAACTGGAAGCAGAGATTGCAAAGTTATCTGGCACTTCACTATTTCTCGTGGGAGATCCGAAACAGGCTATTTTTGGATTTCAGGGTGGCAGTCTTGGCAATTTCAAGAGCTTTGAGTCTTTGAAAAACATGAACAAAAAGGTGCTTGATTTAAATTACAGAAGCTTGCAGCCTGTGCTTGACTATGCAAAACAGCATTTTATCAAAAACGCGAAAGATCGAACCTATGAAAAAGAGCTGGCAGGGCTCACAGCCAATCGCAAAGAAGGGTCTGCAGATGTAAAAGTGTACCTAGCTGATGACCAGATCAGCAGTGCGATAAAGCTGTTTTTAACACAGAATTTTGACCGTGCTGAAAAGACTGCGATCATTACCAGAACCAATGCGCAGCTGTTAAAATTATCAAAGGCACTTGATGCCAAAGGAATAGCGTATAACATTACTGCAAGCTCTTCCACGAGCGAAGAGGCAAAAACGCAAATTATCAATTATCTCAGAGGGCTACTTTATGATGATCGAGAAAGCATAATAAATGCTTTGTTTACACCCTATTCTGGCCTTACATTGAAAGAGGCGTTTCAAGTCTCAGAAAACAGTGCCACCCCTGCCAGTTTTAATGCCACAGCTAACTTTTTCAGTATCAAAAATGGCTTAACGTTCGATAATTTAAAAGAGCTGTTTGACCAGATCATATTTCCAGTTTCTGCACAGCTTGGCAAAGATCATTTTTTGAGTGCCAGATCGATTTTCAACGGCATTCAAGAATACTTAAACATGATAAAAGAGAAGAGTAGAGAGGGATTGTTCGATTATATCTCTTTGCTACAAGAAGATTATGAACCAATTGAGAAAAATGTGAATCTCGTGCTAACTACAGTGCATAAAGCAAAGGGAATGGAGTTTGACAACGTGATTTATATTCCTTCAAAAATCAATAATAGTGACAGCTTTATAGATCTGGTAGTGTACTCAATCATAGAAGCCACAAAGAAAGTGGATGTGAAAGAAGAACTGGAGGAAGAGCCGTTGAGAGTGGATTTTGTAGCATTTACAAGAGCTAAAAACAGGCTTTATGTAGTTGCCAGCTCTAAAAAAGATGGTGAAAATTACAGGATAGATGGCTTTGAAAACAGTGTTATTAGCAGTGAAGAAGTGATTGAACCAGATCGTACAGTTTTTGATGAAGCATATTCACTGTTTTTGAACAGGCGATATGGAGACGCAATAAATATACAAAATGATACAGAACCATGGCTTTTAGAACTGATCAAAGATTATTTTTCCAATATTGAGAGTTTATCATATTCTATGATCGAAAGCCTGAGAGAGCATATGAATTTTTTAAAATCAAGAATTTTGAAGGTTCCTGAACCTTTTAACGCGGCAATGAGTGCTGGATCTAGAGCGCACGAGCTTGCATTTAAGCTTTTTAAAAACACCATTGAACCCGGGCTGAACGAGGAAGATATCTTGTACTTAAACAATATTAAAACTATAAATAGGCAACTGAGTGATAAGTATAAGGCTAGACAGGTTGCTGCAGAACTTGAAGTGAACGCAAATCTTAAAGATTTTTGCGAGAATTGTGAAGATTTAAGATTCAAAGCAAAGCTTGATGCAGTGTATGAGACAGAGGATAAAAAGTATCTGATACTGGATTACAAAACTGATAAAACAATAGACCATGCGTCAGATCATAGAAGACAGCTTGCTGTGTATAAACGTATTTATTCTGTTTACAATCATGTTCCAGAACCTGACATTTATATAGCGTTAGGATTTATTGCGTTAAAAGGAAAGATCAATACAGGAACAGTAACATGCTTTCTGGATGATTCACAGGATAAAAAAAACCAGTTAGAAACTTTCAAAAAGCATCTTGACAGCTTTTTGAAATATAAAAAAGAGCCTATATCATTTGTCAGAGATTTATTGAATAAAGATTATGCAGATACACTAGATCTGAGAATTGTGCAAGAGCTGAAAAAAGAGCTTGAGTATGCTTAGATTTTAAAAACATTTATTTCTGTATAGGTCATATTCGCACTATGATGATCAAAATAGCAGGATACTCCAATATCGATATTTTTGCAGATGAGTCAGGGTTTGTCACATTCTTAAACTCACCGTTCATAGCGCACAGAGAGTTCAAGGCTCTGGACATATTTAGCGGATCTAGAACTTACACTGATATTTATTCACCAGTATCGGGCAGGATCATCGAGCACAAAGTGCACACAATGCGTAAAAACGGAATGAAAGAACATGTGCTTATAATAGACAGTGGCAGTGCTTTTGTAAAGATTCTGCATGCGGCTCCAGCATTGAACATTAATGACCATGTCGATGCTGGCGAGCTTCTTGGAACGCTGTACCAGTCTCCTTACTTCAGACCCTGGACCGATCCGCACATTCATGTGGAAATTCGTCCTAAAACCGATTATTTGAGAGCTCGTGGAGGGTTTAAGCTGAATTTGGAGGATTATGAGATAAATGGCAAATTTGAGATTTATAATGAGTATCTAGTGAGAGATTCTTATATTTTGAGAAAGATCAAACCTGCCAGCTATGGTCCTTTTTACGGTGCGGGAGATGCAGGATTGATAGATGGCGGATATCCATACTATGGATATGGCACGGTGATTGGTGGGTTTGAGCCTGTTTTTTCGGGCAAGAAGATAGGTGAATTCATTAGCCCAAATTGCAGAATTTTCAGGTTTTATGAAGATAATATTACATGGAACAATATTGAATTTAGAGGCATAGGTTTTTACCTGTACCTGAATCAAGACGCATATTTAAAATATGTATTTAGATATCCGGAAGACAAAGCAATATTTTAATGATCTTTGAAAACTGCGTTTTTAGAGCTATCTGAGTACATAGTATGAGTTTTCAGCACTGTTTATTTTTTTGATTTATTCTACATGATCAGATTTCACATTTGTATAAATATTAATTCAGCTTAAAATTTTGGTAACAGTGTTTTTCCAAATTCTGTTAAACAAAATATGTATGGTTTATTTTTGTTATCTTCATTGAGCTTTTTAACTATTTCCATGGATATCAGATTTTTGATATACCTGGAAACTGAAGATTTATCGATATTGTTTGCATAAGCCAGTTTAGAGATTGTGTTTTTTCCGTTTGCAATGTTCTTCATTATATTTAAATATCGATGATCTAATATATTGATTTTCTGTAATTTTTTCACATCTACCACTGCTGTTCGATCTTCATCTTTTTCGAATACCACCATTTTTACGTTATGTTTGATTGCATGTATTGCCAGAGCAGCCATTCCAATTCCCGAGCCGCAGGAAGCGTTAACCCATACTGGTGGCCCTTCTTGCATACATAAAGCTCTAACTGTAAAAAAAGTCTGAAAAAAATTAGTGATGTCGTTCACATATACGAATTTAAAGGCAATATTAATCTCATCTAAAAAATTAATCAATCTTCTTTTTGATTCTTCATGTTCTGAGTTTTTATTGGCAATTATAATCAGTTTATCTATCTTGGGAACATTTGAAAGAAAAGGTTTTATTATATAATCTTCCTCTCTGTTAAACAATGCTATCGCATATCCTTTTTCCATAATTGATAATATTTAAAAACATTATTAAATTTTCCTTTTAATCTTATATATTTATAAAAGACAACAAATTTTTATATTAGTAAAATATATTATTAAATATGTCATCAACTTAGAAAAAAATTTAAATAATATTATAAATTATATTATTTTATGAGTAAACTTGATGATAATATTTCTGATAACAATAATTTAAAAACTGATCTCGAAAATGGATTGACTGGTGATGAAGTAAAAAAAAGGCAGCTCAAGTTTGGGTATAATGAAATAGAAGAAGAAAAAAGAAATACAATAAAAAATATTTTAAAGAAATTTTGGGGTGTTACTCCCTGGATGCTTGAAATCACAATGGTCTTTTCTTTTATAATCAACAAAGATTTGGATGGTTATATTATCGGTGCATTGCTTATATTAAATGCTATAATAGGGTTTACTCAAGAAGAGCGTGCTTCAAAAGCTGTTGATATATTAAAACAGAAGTTACAGATAAATGCCAAGGTTCTTAGAGACAGTAAATGGGAAATGGTACCGGCCAAAGAGCTTGTGCCTGGGGATATAGTACGTGTTAGAGCTGGAGATTTTGTTCCGGCAGATTTAAGAATTTTGAGTGGCGAAGAGCTTGAAGTAGATCAATCTGCCCTTACAGGAGAGTCTATGCCTGTTACCAGAAAGGCAGGAGAGTTGTTATATTCCGGATCCATCATAAGAAGAAATGAAGCTACTACAATTGTAGATAAAACAGGCAAAAATACATATTTTGGTAAGACTACAGAGCTGGTACAATTTGCCAGGCCAAAACTGCATATTGAATCTATCATTACCAGAATTGTAGAATATCTGCTATTAACTGTTGTAGTCCTAATAGGTATAATGTTTGTGGTTACCTATTTACGCGGTTTAAGTTTGATTTCTATTATTCCTCTAGCATTGATATTGATTGTATTTGCGGTTCCTGTTGCGTTACCGGCTATGTTCACTGTAACTATGTCATTTGGTTCTCTTGAAATCTCAAAAAAAGGCGGACTTCTTACTAGATTGAGTGCCATAGAAGATGCAGCTTCTATGGATATTCTCTGCGCAGACAAGACCGGAACCTTGACTGAAAATCGGTTGCACTTAACGGACATTATTCCTTCTGGTAAATATTCTGAAGAAGATGTCTCAAAATTTGGATATCTTGCATCTCAGGAAGCAAATCAGGATCCTATTGACATGGCGTTTATAAATTATGTAAAAAACAAGAATATAGACATTAAAGATAATAAAATAAGCAAATTTTATCCTTTTGACCCTTCTACGCGAAGAACTGAGGCAATAGTAGAAAAAGATGGCAAAAGATTCAAGGTAACAAAAGGCGCAGTAAACACGATCTGTCAATTATGCAATGTTTCTCTGGATGAAAACATTTCTGAAAATATGAAAAAATTTGCAGAAAAAGGATACCGTACTCTTGCAGTGGCGGTCTCTAATGATGTTGATGAAAAAGCACCCTATGAATTTTGTGGTTTGACATTTTTGTATGATGCTCCAAGAAGTGATACTCCGGCTTTAATTGAAAAATTAAAAGAAAAAGGAATATCTGTAAAAATGTTGACTGGAGATGCAGAACCTATTGCACGAGAAATAGCCAGGAAAGTTGGATTGAGCGATAATATTGTACCGGTTTCAGAGCTAAAAAAGCTGAGAGAAAGCTCGCCACAGGAAGCCACAGAGATCGCTGAAAAAAGTAGCGGTTTTGCAGAGATATACCCGGAAGATAAATATGTGATTGTTAAAAGTCTTCAGGCTAATAAGCACATAATAGGAATGACAGGAGATGGTATTAACGATGCACCATCTTTAAAGCAGGCTGAAGTGGGCATTGCTGTTAATAGCGCTACAGATGTTGCTAAAGCTGCTGCTAGTGTGGTTTTAACAAATGAGGGATTATCCAATATTGTAGATGTTGTTACTACGGGCAGAAGTGTGTACCAGCGAATAGTTACTTGGGTTCTGAATAAGATTGTTAAAACTTTTGAAATTGCGGTGTTTGTCAGCCTTGCATTTATTATATTTAACATTTATGCCTTATCTGCACTGGATGTGGTCTTATTTTTGTTTTTGATAGACTTTGTAACTATATCTATTTCAACAGACTATGAAAGAGGCTCGGAGAATCCAGAAAAATGGAATATATCCAGTTTAGTAAAGCTAAGCATAGGCCTAGGTGTATGCACAGTATCAGAGCTGTTTTTGTTACTATTCATTGGAAAAATATACTTTAACATTTTTTCAGATATTAGGGTCTTACATACGTTCTACTTTACAGAAATATTGTTTTTTGGACTGCTTACTCCGCTCATTCTCAGAGAAAGGAATCGATTCTGGAAGAGCAAACCCAGTAAAACGTTACTTATCGCAATAATTGCAGATATCATCATAGTGTTCATTCTTGCTGCTTTTGGATTTGGTATAATTCATGCAATCTCTCCTGTTGAGATATTATTCCTTCTGATATATGGAATTATCTGTGTTTTCCTGGTCAATGACAGTATTAAAATTTTGCTTGGCAAGCTTGGTTTATCTAGATGAAAACGTTTGACAATACACTCAAAATATACATTAAATCAATTAAAATTCGTATCTTTAGCTGTAAAAAGAGTAGCTTCATTTTTACTGAAACAGAACGGAGGAATTATTCATATAGACTACCTATGGTGAGAATACTTCCATTTGAATAAATCAAAAACATGCGGTGATAATTAAGCCGGCATATTGTTAGATAAACTGACTGAATATTGAGAGATTTCGGTGCGCAATAAACACAATAAGAGATTTAAAGAAAGATTCTCACTGAATACTCATTAAATGCTGTAACACTATATTTGTTTTAACATATAAATCTAGACAAGACGATCAAAAGACTTAACATACATACTTTAATGAATACGTTAATGTTGCAAAAAATTGGCCTATTATTTGCAACATTGCAAAAATTTGATATATTTTTGCAACATAAAATAATAATATTTAAATATAAGTATTATAATTTATATATTAAGGGATGATATTATGCCTTCTGAAAGTGAAAAAAAAGATATAAAGATACTTTTAGTGGCTACAGCGATACTATTCATAGTATCTCTGTTTATGGTTTTTGGCGGTGTATATATGCAGGATATCTTGCATGTGAACAAAGCTCCGTTATTGCTCGGTATTGTGGCAGGTATTTTATTAGCAATACCGCTGGAGCTATGGAACTTTTCAGATCCGGATACACTGTATAGAATAATGGCATTTCAGGACCGTTTCATGTTTGTCTGTTTCGGTTTTGCAATAGGTTTAGGTGCAATACTGCTTTATGCACTGAATCTGATCGTGCCAAGCCCAAACTTTGGAATTAAAGATTTTTTTATTCCAGGCATAATCATAGGAGGAATAATTTTCGGCGCAGGTGTTGGTGTAGCAGGTTATTTTCCAGGAACAGTATGGATTGGACTTGGACAGGGGCGCAGAGATGCAATATGGGCATTATTAGGAGGGCTGTTAGGAGCATTTACATGGTCTGTTATATTTGGTCCTGCTAAAGCGTTTTTCTGGAACACTCTGAACTATGGTCCTATCACATGGGCTAGTATATTCGGGATTACATCTAAAATAGGAATATTTGGAGTGGCACTGATCTTTGGAATAATATTACTGCTAATATTTTTGATATTGCCACGGTATCCAGGAGAGAAGGTAAAAGATTCTTGTGGATCTCATATACTGGGATTGAGCAAAAACGTAGTTAGATTTGATGACTTAATAAAAGAAGAAAAAGAAAAATATCCAAATGCAAGATCTTTTGTAACAAGAATTACTAATGAAAGCAGTATATGGAACGCCAGATACGTAATATGGTTAGGTGCAGAATTTACGATTGCGGCAGTGGCTGTAATAATACTGCACCAGATATTTGGAGAGTCAACAACCTATTCCTGGATCGGTGCACAGTTATCTTATCTGGCCAATCCAACATGGGCAGCTTCAAATCCTTATTTTGAACTGTTTGGCGGCTTGCACATAATAAATGGAGTGGCAGTAAACAATCCGTTCAGCGAAATTGGTTGGGAACCGTTCTCAGATCTAGGCACCTTTTTAGGGGGTCTTATATCTGCAACTATAATATCGAAAAGATTTATGAAATACAAGTCTCAGATTCCAAAAGTATGGGAGCATAGATTTGGAACAAGCAAAAGCAAGAGGGCTATAGGTGCATTTATAGGTACTTATATGGTGCTGTTTGGCGCAAGAATGGCAAATGGCTGTGCTTCAGGGCATATACTTAGCGGAAACATACAGATGGCCATATCCAGCTTTGTGTTCATGGTTGTTGTATTGTTGAGCTCATGGGTTGTGTTGTATGGAATGCTGAGATTGAAAATTAACAAGAGAGGGTACAGATAAATAAATTTTCTTTTAATTTTTTATAAAAATTTAAATTCAAAGATGCGTATAAGATAATGGTGATAAAAATGGCAAAAATACTGGTAATGGTTCTATCTGGAAAAAGCAACATTCAAGCAGAAATGGTAGCTTTTAATTTTTCTGTAAATGCTGTAAAAAATGCACATGCTGAAATCGAGATACTGTTTTTAGGGCAGGGAGTGCAGGCTGCAAATAAAAAACAGGCGAATTCACAGCAATTCAAAGATCAGATTGAAAATGCGATAAAGACTGGCATTCCCGTAAAAGCATGTTCTGTGAGTTTAAAAAATGAGGGTTTGTCAGAGTCTGACATATTTTCAGATGTGAGTCTTGTGCTGGGTGGAGTTGAAACAAACCAGAAAATAGAAGAAGGGTATACCGTAATAACATTCTGATAAATATGTTTGATATAACCAGTCTCCAGATAATTCTCTCTGTGATCTCGGGCTTGATTGTGGGGTTCTCTCTGGGGTTGATAGGTGGTGGAGGTTCGATACTTGCAATACCTTTGCTCATATACTTTGTAGGATTTGACCATCCTCACATAGTTATAGGCACAACTGCTCTGGCAGTGAGCATTAACGCGTTTTTGAATCTTGTGCCACATGCACGAAAAAAGCATGTGAACTTCAAAAAAGGTGTTTTATTCAGCATACCTGGCATCATAGGTGTTCTTATAGGCGCAGAATTAGGGCTTTTAACGCCTGGCAGTAAGCTATTGTTTATCTTTGCAATTTTGATGATAGCAATTGCAGTATACATGCTAAAAAGAAAATGTGTTGATGTGGCAGTAGAACCAACACATAAAGAATCATATGGAAAGTTGTTAGCTATAGGATTACTTGTTGGATTTGCTTCTGGATTTTTCGGTATTGGCGGCGGATTCTTGATTGTGCCCGGGCTCATATATGCTGGTGCATTAAATATAATACAAGCAGTCGGCACTTCATTGGTATCTGTAGGCGTATTTGGGCTTGTTACGGCTGTAAGATATTCGCTGAACGGAGATGTGAATCTTATCATTTCTGCACTTTACATTGTTGGTGGTATATTTGGAGGCTGGGTCGGCACATACTATGCATCTAAAGTGTCCAAGAGATTGCTCACAAAAATATTTGCAGTAATAATCATCCTGGTTGCAATCTATATGATATATATGAACCTCACTGCGTTCTTATAAACTTTTTATTGTTAAGCTGTTCACGGAAATCACGATGTTTAAATGATTTATAAAATTGTAAATTACTGATATATAGCTATTTTTCAGGACCTTAATGTTTGTATCTTAGAGCTCTAGAAATATCGATAATAGCAGATTTAGCAGGCTCACAACCATGCCAATCTATGTATTTTTATAAAGATTCTATGCGCTTTTATGAAGCTATCTCTTTAGTCCAAAAAATATTTAAAAATAGTTTCATGTAAATTTTTAATGACCTCGTACAATTGTTCTCAAAGATTGCTGTTTTATGATCCTTATTTCTAAAAAGAGAACCTTGAATTTCACAGTTTATGAAGTTTGGCAACCCTGCTATTTCAGGTCTATCAGTCTCCTTTCTCCTTCTAATTTCTGTATCTCTGAAATATCCTGCACTACTTCTAGAGTTCCAAGATACTCTCCGTCCTTGTTTCTTACTGGAAAATATCGAATATGTACCATTTTCCCACCCATATTAATCCAGAACTCTGCTATATTTCTAGTTCCTGCTCTGAAATCTTCAATTATTTTTTTTACCATATGCACACTCATTGGCGGATGGCAAAGCTCTACTTTCCTCCCGATCGTAGTTCTGGTTCTGAGAAATAGCATGTTTTCAGTAGCTGTAAAATATCTAAGTCTGTCTTCCCGGTCTATGAATGTAAGCTCAAAAGGCAGAGTCTTTAATATAGATTCAATCTCTTCAAGATAAAGATATCCTTCATCTAACTTTAAAGTTCCTTCTTTTGCAGGCGTAAAAGTGTCAGTTTCAGCCGGCATCATCGTCAATATGTTCTTCATCTCTTCTGGCAATTTTAAAATTTGTTCATCTTTTAGAGATCCGTCTACTTCATATGGATAAACAGGCTTTGCATTTGATTTCCAGCTCCCTGCAGGAGCATTTACTTTGTAGTTCCCTATCAGCTCTGCTTGATTGTGAATCATGGCCCATTCTCCTTCAGTGAATAATGCCCAGCAAGTAGGATACAGTATGTTATTCTCTCTGAAAATCTGGTCACTGATCGCGCTTGCAAGCTCTGTTAGTTTATTTTTTAAAGATGCATTTTCGATATTTTCAGTGTTTTTGTTGAACAATGCCAAAGAATTTTTTAAAGTTTCTAAAATCTCATCTTCTTTGGTCCAGAGCACTCTAGGCACTGCTGAAAGTCCTCTTCTTTCAAGATATGGAAATAGCAACATCTGTTGTTTAAAATAATGTTTTTTCAGGTTGAATAACGAGACCAGATGTGCTTTCAGTTCTCTGATCTTTTCTTCTTGCTCTTTGCCTTTTGCTTCTTCTAGGTATTTTAAATATAGTGTAATCTTTTCACTGTCTTTGAGCAACTCATCATTTTCTTTTAATAGTATGTCAAGAGGATGCCATATCGGCAACCCTTTTAAACCGAGGCTCGATACCAGTTCTTCTCTAAAAAGCTCTACGTGAAGATTGCACATATGTGCTATCTGTGTAATAGTAACACCCTCTTTTATCAGAGACTGTTCTATGATTGGAATTTCCCATGGTTTCACAGACATCAAGATGTTCTTCAGTTCGTCTTTTGCACGGTCTACATTCTTGTTGCCATGCAACTCTTTGAGCTTCTCTTTTATCAGACTTACTTCTTCTTCCAATCTTTTATTTTTTTCCTCGCTCATCAAGATCACTATCTATAACTGAATCTGATATCATTAATAAATTTAATGTTCTATATTCTGGATTTCCAGCAATCTGTTTTCATATCTGATAGTATACAGCTACTATACTGTTTTATGCAAACTTACTATTAAGCAATGACCTCTCTTGAACTAGCTGAATCATAGCATTCTCTAATATCCCCAATTTTTTATTATTATGTTAGTTTAAACTGTTTCAAAACCTTGTGCTCACGTGATAATACATACTCTTTAAATTGCTCAAATTAAATTTTCAAGATCATCGCCTCACTAAAAAGGAAGTAGTCTGTGGCTGCTACATAATTGAACAAAATTTAACTTTTTAGGTTTCTGGATTCATCATGGTAATGCTTGTACAGAGCCAGTGAAACTAAGAGTTGTGTGTTAATAAATTTGTAATTTTTATTATAGAACGCTCTCCACTTTCCTGACATGGCTGCGATCTCTTCAGGATCAAAACCTCTTATGCTCTCGTTTTCCCAGTGCTCAGGCGAACCTTTATTTTTCCTATTTTTTTTCAAATCTTCCAAACTCAAGGAAGTCTTACATACCAAAAAAAAGTCGATGATATTATTTTCTACACGGTTCGCAATTCCTAGAATTTTAATAAACTCAACGTCTTCTTTTTCGATTCTCATTTCATTGAACATTTCCCGAAATGCACCATTATACACTGCCTCACCAGTTTCAAAATCTGAAAAATCAAAAGCTCCACTTACTCCCTGCTGCCACATAAATCTCATAACTGCTTCCTTTCCAGAACGCCGGGTAATCACAAATTTGTTGTCTGACGTTATGATTGAGATATTAACACCGGTATTTGCTGGAATTAAATTGAGATATTTCAGCTCTAATTTATTAGGCTCTGAAGATTTAGATAACTCTTCTAATGCAGCAGTTACAATTTTTAGTGGAAAATCTGGCTC
>JAVYRZ010000028.1:5871-14002 GCA_038729465.1 Thermoplasmata archaeon | reverse complement strand
CCTCTTTTTTAAACTTTATAGATCTCTCTCCCTGTTGCTCAAAAATCAGTTTTTCATCGTAAACTGCCTGTCTGTACATTTACTGCACCTCCTTTAAAGAGCTCAACAACAAATTTATATCTGAATCAGTATGCATCTCCGTTACATTGAATATCATGCTCTCTCCAAGATCTTTGTATTTATTGGATGTTGAAGTGTTTAACATATATCCGCCATGCACTCCTCTCTTCAAAAGCTCATCGTTTACTTTTTTCTCAGAGACTGGCAACTTTATCACACACTCATTGAAATGTACCGAACCTGAAAATGCTTTTTTGTACCCTTTGATCTTTGCTATCTTATCAAAAACACTGTTTGCTTTAGTAAAGTTCAGCTCTGCAACTTCTCTTAAGCCGCTTCCTCCAAGCATAGATAGATATATTGTAGTAGTAACCGCACATAATGCTTCGTTAGAGCATATGTTACTTGTAGCTTTTGCTCTTCTTATATGCTGTTCTCTGGTCTGAAGAGTCATTACAAATGCTCTCTTTCCAGATAGATCCTTAGACATTCCGATAAGTCTCCCAGGCATTTTTCTTACATACTCTTTTTTAGTGGCAAATATTCCTAGCAATGGCCCCCCAAAGTTCATGTAGCTTCCAAGAATCTGTCCTTCTCCTATGACTATATCTGCACCATATTCTCCCGGAGGCTTTATGAGCCCAAGACTTATCGGATTGATACCAACTATAAACACAAAGTCTTTGGATAGATCTCTGATTTTCATGACATTTTCATCAATTATGCCGAACATATTCGGGTTTTCAGCATATATTGCAGACGTATTTTCGTTAACCAGTGCTGAAAGCGCGTTTAAGTCCACTTTACCGGTTGCTGGCTCATATGGGTATTCGACTATCTTTACTCCCAGCCCATATAAATATACCTGCAATACTTTTTTCTTTTCTTCAAGAATATTTTTCGGAATTAAAATCTCTTTTTTCATGTTTATGGCATTTGCCATTCTTGCTGCTTCACCCAACGCAGTTGCAAAATCGTACATTGATGCATTTGCAACATCCATTTCTGTCAATTCTGCAATATAGCTCTGATATTCAAACAGAGTCTGCAACATTCCCTGGGATATCTCTGGCTGATATGGGGTGTATGCAGTATAAAATTCAGATCTCGATACCAGTGCTGCTACTGCTGCCGGAATATAATGATTGTATATTCCAGCGCCTATAAACATGGGCATTTCTTTGGCAGTTTTGTTTCTATTGAGTATAGCATTAGCCTGCGCAATCAGCTCCTGTTCCGTAATGCCATCCGGAATATCTATTCTGTCGATTCTCGCTTCTTTAGGAATATCCATAAATAGGTCATCTATGTTATTTATTTTAAGGAATTTTAGCATATCCTGTACGTCACTCATAAAACATCACCTTGTTGTAAAGGTATTGCATTGTTAAAGAAATAAGTTTCTATAAGCAATGACTTAAAATATTTCATCATCATTCGATATTCGAGCAGGTGTTAATAGATGGGCATAGAATTGTCTTCATATGATATATACAAATGGCTCGAAGAAAATTCCAGGTTTCTTATTGGCAGCTATATTCAAAACATTTACCAGATTGAAGATAAGATAATATTTAAAATACATAATAAAGAGTTTGGCAAAAAAGAGTTTATTATAGATTTTAGAGGGGCGATATATTTTGGTGAGCGGGAAGAAAATGAAATTTCACATTTTGCCAAGCAATTGCGTGAGATTCTTGAAAACTTGAAAATCTCTGGAGCTAGGCAAATAAATTTTGATCGAATTATAAGAATTGAAACGTTTATTGGAGTTTCGATTATAATTGAACTTTTCAGAGACGGCAATCTGATAATATTAAAAAACGAGGTTATAGAATTAGTTTACAGGCCAAGAGAATGGAAAACGAGAATCTTGAAAAAAGGGGAGATTTACAAGACCCCGCCACAATTTAAGGATCCGGATAGTATTGATAAAGCGACATTTAGGGCTTTATTTTTAAATTCTGACAAGAGCGTAGTAAGGACATTGGCAGTAGTATTGAACCTTGGCAAATATGGAGGAGAGCTGTGTTTTAGGGCTAATTTAGACCCTGATAAAATATCTAATACCCTATCTGATGATGAACTTGCAAAATTATATGAGTTGCTAAAACAATTTTTGAAAGAGCCTATTAAATCATGCATAATTGATGACTTTGGAGCCTCAGCAATAAAGTTGTATTCTAAAACTTGCTTAAAAGAATTTGAATCATTTAATGATGCTATTAGAGAACTTTTTTCAATAAAAGAGGAGATTAAGTCAGAAGCTCAAAAAATATATGAACGACAGTTAAAGGCTCTTGAAGAGATGGAAAAACAGGAAGCATTGCTCAGAAACACAGGTGAATTGATATATAGCAGATACCAGGAAATTGAATCTTTGATCGAAAATTTAAAAGGTAATATTAAAAAAGTTGGATGGGATGGTATCTACAAAAACCCTGAATCTTACAAAAAAGTAGATCCGAAAAATAAGTGTGTAACAGTATCCATACCGGAAGAGATTATCATATCTCCTGAAAAAACAGTGAATCAGATAGCACAGTATTATTATGACGAGGCTAAAAAATTAAAAAACAAGATTGATAATCTGAAAAAGATAATAAAAAAACCGGTTGAGAAAAAAGAAGTAAAAGCGAAGGTTGAAAAAAGAAGGATTTTCTGGTTTGAAAAATACAGATGGTTCATATGCTCAGATAATATTATTGTGGTTGGGGGGAAAGATGCAAAAACGAACGAAGAAGTTGTGAAAAAATATCTTACTGAGAAGGATAAATACGTACATGCAGATATTCATGGTGCTCCAAGCGTGGTAGTGAAAGGAGATTGCACGGAAAAGTGCCTGGAAGAGGCATGCTTGTTTTCACTGGCGTTTTCCAAAGCTTGGAATGCAGGGTATCATGCTGGTGACTCATACTGGGTCAATTATTCACAAGTATCCAAGATGGGAGAGAGTGGCGAGTATGTGGCTAAAGGTGCATGGATCATCCGTGGCAAGAGAAACTATTTTCATAACTTAAAGATTGAGCTTGCAATAGGATTGATCGATTATGAACGCACAAATCTATTGATGATCGGACCTGTATCGTCGTTAGAAAGGATTTCAAAACATTATGTAATAATCGAACCTGGAGAAGATAAAAAGTCAGATATAGCGAAGAAAATCAGGGACATATTCAAAACTTCTGAAGAGGAAATACTAAAGCTCTTACCTGGTTCCACTGCAAAAATAAAAGAAGAGATAAAAAAAGATTAGTCTTTTATATCAGACTTTTTAAATGCGATCCATCCTATTATCAAAAATACTACTATAGCGACTATTGCCATTCCAAACGATATAAGTGCTGCTTGCAAGTTAGTAATTTGCGCCAAAAACTTTGATCCACCGCCTAATCCCAGTGTGACTGAATACAATGCATTCGGATGCAAAAACGCCTCTTCTGTCGCAGAGGTAATAGTTCCAGAGCCTATGAACGGAAGTAACAAGAACCATGTCTGAAATTTATAAACCATTTCATATATTCCAAGCCCTATTTCCATTGCAAACATTACTCCGAAAGATCCAAGTATAGATGCCATAGAATTCTTAGATACAGAGCTTAGCATCATTGTAAATGCAGCATAAACCATAGTGCTTGTTGCCAGCGTCAATACCATGACTATCAGACGATAAAGGTTTGCCTGTGGCCCCATCATTATTGTAGATACAATGGTTAATATTATCCCTAGTATTACCATTTCTGCAATTACTATTATTAAAGATGCAATAACCTTCCCAAAATACACTTCTGTCCTTGATATGGGTCTGGCTAGCAATGGCACAATTGTACCGGTCTCAAATTCTCCTGAGATAGAGTTCATCGTTATAGGTGCACCCATTAAAAATAGAAATAAATATGTAGATAGAAACGCTAGTGAAAAATACCAGTAATCCTGTTTATCTGTAATATGAACAATGCTTCCTATATATATTGTGACCAGAAGTGCCAACGCTGTAACTATGCCTAAAGATATGTAAATCTTTAATTTTCTCAGATCCCAAGTTAGCTCGTACTTTATCACGCTTTTCAAGGCGTTTGATACTGAAAGCTCTTTCATCAGTTATTCCCCCCGTTTTTTAATAGCTCTATAAACGCACTTTCTAATGACTCAGTGATATAATCCATTCTCAATATCACTGCTCCTGTTTCTGTAATGGCCTTGGATATCTGGGATCTCACATCCTCACTGGTGTTCAATTCTAATAATATCTTGTTTCCTTCAATTTTAATATTTTTTATGAATGAATATTGTTTTAGTGCCCCAGAAATATTGTTTAATTTATCCACTTCTATTGCCAATATATTTTTCTTAGAAGCCGATGAGATGACCTCTGACACCGTGCCAGAAGTTACCAGTTTTCCATGATTTATGACTATTACATCATCGCAAATTTCTTCTGCCTCCTTCAATAGATGCGATGACAAAAATATTGTTATGCCGCTCTTTGCTTTCTGTTTAATCAGCTGCTTGATATCTACCATACCAACAGGATCCAATCCTACTGTCGGTTCATCCATTATTACCAGTTTTGGAGCGCCTAAAAATGCAACAGCAAAACCAAGTCTCTGCTGCATACCTTTACTGTATCCTCCTATTTTTTTATTAATGTCATTTTTTAATCCTACTTCTTCCAAAAGTTCCTTGGCCTGTTTTCTTAACGCATCTTTGGGTATCTGAGCCATTTCTCCGTATATCTCCAAGAGCTCCAATCCTGACAAATATTTTGGAAACTTCGGTAATTCAGGCATAAAACCAATATCTTTTCTTATTCTTGGCGAGTCTGTAGTCATTTTTTTGCCGAATATCTCTATCGTACCTGCCGTTGGCTCTAACAATCCCAGCATCATTTTTATGGTCGTACTTTTGCCCGCTCCATTTGGCCCCAAAAAACCCGTTATATTATTGCCAGATATTTCTAAGTTTAAACCGTCCACTGCAAAAGTGCCTCTTTTGTAGCTTTTTTTGAGATTCGTAGTCTTTATCACTATCTCTACCATGATTTCTACCTCTTTGATATATATATATTAATTATTTATCTTTCTACCAATATTATCCTCTATTTAAATATTACTTGTTTTCATTTAAATATCACTAACAAAATTGGGATCAATGCCGCCACTGCTATTCCCGCAAATATTACCCAAACAAAAATATTTGCAAAGTTGAAAGTCCAGCCTATTCCAAACCTTTTCTGTACCACAAACGATTTGTCATCCCTGTTGAAATATAGCGATCCTGCAATCCAGTATTTATCATCGTCTCTCATCACGATATTTGTTTCTTTTTCTGATACATTGAACTTCAACCTTGATCCGTGAGAACCAGCATATATTGACACAATTAATATCATTACCAATCCTACAAATACTGGAGAAATAATTATCAATATACTGTATGGGGAGGTGCCTAAAATTTTCCAGATCTCTAAATTTCCAAGCAACATTGTTATATTTACACACCATCCCATCACCATAATCATCTCTGCCATAACGTCCTTGAATTTATGTTCCTGCATAGAGCTGAGCTTTGGTTTTTGTGGGTCCAGTTCCTCTCTGCTCCTAAATATCATAAATGAGAGAATATAAAATAGAATCGTTAGCCCTACCATAACAAAGATTAGAGTAGAAAGATGTAATGGAGATTTTGTTGTCCAGCCGTTTGCAACTCCGCTAGCGTTGAAATGAATGGGTATAATCGCCGGCAATGAAGGATACACAAGAATCAATATAAATATAGATATCAAAATCAAAATTATGTTCGGAATAGACCACAAGAACATATTAAATTTTATCTTTTGTGGCTTTTTTTCTATTTTGGCAACTGTTCCTTCATTCACGTTAGCGTACCAGTTATTTTTAAGTTTAATGTTCAAAAGCAGTCGGTGAAAGAGATAATAATTTATGAACAGCAATAGAAGATAAATGAATAAAATAAATATGCTGGAGGAGGAGGAATAGAGCAATATCATCATCAAGACCGTGATAATTAAGGTATCTGTCCAGTAAAGTTTCCTGTAAGTTCCAATTATCTTCTCATTATAATATTCTGGTGGTATTCGTACTCCAAACTGCAAGTTTTTCGGAATTAGATAGGGCATTAAAAAATACATTAATCCAATAAAGAGCATTAAAAATAGCATTATATAAAACATTGCGTCAATCATTCATTTTCACCTTTTCGGTTAGTATTTTTTTTAATATATCAAATATTTCATTTTCAGACAAACCGTTAGCCAGCGCTTCGTTTATATGCTTCGCTTCTTCCTCTTTCCATTTATTAACAAAATCTGCATTTCTTTGAATTTTTTTCTGTACCACAAACTCTTTTTTTCTGTCCAGTATCAAAAATCCGTCATTTTTAAGTATATTGTACGCTTTGTTAACCGTATGAAAGTTGACCCCAAGACTTGCACTTAGTTGTCTTGCTGAAGGCAAAATTGTGCCTTCTCTTAACTCTCCAGAAACAATACCACTTATGATATTATCATATATCTGCTGATATATCGATTTTTCACTTTTTAAATTTATTGTTATATACATTCTCTATTTTTCATCTCTCTTTTTCTTCATTACCGCCCCTATGATCGTTATGATAACTCCTGCAATGAACAATATTAGTCCTATTACTGTTAAAACTCCAGTGATTAAAACATTGCTTACCTTTAGATAGGTATAGCTTAGTGCTGGAGAGCTGTTTGAAAATGAAACTATATAATATGTTCCCGTACCAAGATCATACACCTTTTCTGATCCTACACTGGTGGTGGGTGATATTGATACCTGTGGCAGATTAGTGCTATTGACTGTTGGTAAAACACTGTCTGTT
The DNA here is from genome assembly GCA_038729465.1 of Thermoplasmata archaeon. Taxonomy (NCBI): domain Archaea; kingdom Methanobacteriati; phylum Thermoplasmatota; class Thermoplasmata; species Thermoplasmata archaeon. The sequence continues at coordinate 7,075 of JAVYRZ010000028.1, read as the reverse complement.
ACTACAGCTATTCCCGAACCCGCGTATGAGTATGTTAATATATTTTGGCCTGAAAAATTTAATGGCGATGAAATGTATTCTCCATTCTTATACTCAACCCATGTATTGCTTCTGCTAGTGTCATGCCCGGTGGAATATGCTGAGGCACTAAACATTACGATACCCACTATTAATATAACTATTCCTATGATCAACATTTTTTTTCTCATATTTGTTACCTCTGATATACCTGATATATATCACATATATTAATTTTTTCTTAGATAAATTTTATATCTTAATATAATATAGCTTCTACAAAGGTATAGATTATGGTACTCGACTCTATTTTTAACAAAGAGCTCAGATTACTTAATAAAACAGAAAGAGCTCTAGAAAAGGCTGAAAAGTTCAGAATCAGAGGGGATAATGTAAATGCCATTATCACTATTAATGACATTTTATCAGACATCAAAGCGCAAAAGGAAGAAATTGTGGACAATAAAAAGGATTTTTCAATAACTTTATCGAAGATTGCCGGATTTTTGAATCCTCTGGATAAAAATAAAGCTCTTGAAACTTACCAATTTTCGGTGGAATTTGATGAAAATAATATAAATGCAAGAATTGGCATGGCCTTGATTTTCGCTGAATCAAACAAGTTTGTAGATGCTCTTACCGTTATCTCTAAGACTGAGACTATTGAGCCAAAGAACCGGGCAGTGCTTGAAACGAAAGCATTTATTTATGAAAAAATGGGAGAAATTGATCATTTTATATCTGTGCTTGAGCTTCTTATCTCATATTATCCCGATGAATTCATATTTTATGATCGCATTTTAAAGTATAGACCATATGACGATAAGCTTTACATGAAAAAAGCGAAAATGTATTATGACAAAGAATTATACAAAGAATCTTTAATTTCATTGCAGAAGGTAACGGAGATTAATAGTGAAAACAGTGAGGCATGGTTTTATACAGGAATGTGCAGATATAAATTAAATGATTTACAAAACGCTTTACCGGCATTTCAGAATTCATTGAAAATAGATAAAAACAATCCTGAAACATGGCTTAACATCGGGCTGATATACAAAAAACTTGACAACCCAAAAAATGCAATTGAAAATTTTACAGAAGCAATAATGCTTGATCCGTTCAGTGCACTGACATGGTACCTGAAAGGGGATTCTTATATCAATCTAAAACAGTATGATGAGGC
>JAVYRZ010000028.1:0-5774 GCA_038729465.1 Thermoplasmata archaeon | reverse complement strand
GCACTGCGTTCTTTAGACAAAGCTCTAGAACTGGATCATAATTATAAAGATGCTTTGATTGCAAAAAATAATGTTCTGAAAACATTGAAAAAGTATGAGGAAATGATCGATGTTCTTCAAAAATTGATGACTCTGGGAGTTAAGTCCATAGACCTATTTTATGATCTTTCCTATGCTTATTTTAACAAAAAAGATTGGACAAATGCTCTCCTTTACATTGACGAAGTATTAAAACTTTCAAATACCAATTTTAACGCTCTGATACTGAAAAAAGAGATCCTGAAAAACTTGGATAAGTATGAAGATACTCTTTCTATTCTGAATACTCTTATCCAATTATCTCCCCAAAAGGCAGCATTATGGGAAGAAAAAGCAGATGTTTACATCAAAACTAAAAATTATATAAATGCTTTAGAGTCTCTAAATTCATCATTGAGCTTTGATCCAAAAAATATTCGGCTATGGATAAAAAGAAAAGAAGTTTCTAAAATGTTAAATAACAATGACAAAGTCATAGAGAGCTGCAAAAATATCTTAAATTTAGATCCTGGAAACTATGATGCTATGAAAGATCTTGGATTTGCATATTATAATATCAAGAACAGTACAGAGGCAGAAAATGTTTTCAGGACCGTTCTGGAGCACGATAAAGATCCAGAAGTTTATAATTTATTAGGATTGATCTACCAGTCTAAAAAAGAGTATGATAAAGCTCTTGAAAGTTTTAATTTCGCGATTTCTATCAACAAAGACAATAAAAAATATCTTTTTAACAAAGCGCGAAGCTTAGAACTTTTAAACGATCTAGAAGGTGCGATCGGAGTATACAACAGAATCTTAGAAATAGACTGGAACGATGAATCCGCATGGTTTAACAAAGGATCATTGTTATTAAAGCTTGAAAGATATGAAGAGGCGCTAGTATCTTTTGAAAAGGCAGAACGCTCTAAAGAAAATAACATACCTGCAATATTGAACAAAGGCAATACATTAATAATGCTCAAAAGATATAACGATGCTCTGGAAGAATTTGACAAGATCCTAAAACTTGACAAGACCAATACTGCTGCAATGTACAGCAAAGCAAAAGCTCTATTTTTGTTGGAAAAATATGACGATTCTCTCATCGCTGTAAACAATGCGTTAAAATTTGAGCTCAACAAAAGTTTCTTTGAACTAAAAAGAGAAATTTGCAAGAAAAAAGTGGATTTTAACTGTATAATTGAACAATGCAAAGAGATATTGAAAATAGATCCAAAAGATTTACAGAGTTATAGAGATCTTGCAAGTGCACAAATTAATCTGAAAAAATACGAGACGGCAATAAATACATATAAAAACGGCCTGGAGGTTTTGGGTGATAATTTTATATTATATGAAGAATTAAACTCATTATATATAAAATTGGATCGGTTTAAAGAATCTGTAGATGTATGCAAAAAATTGATAAACATAGATAATAAAAATGCAGATTACTGGATAAATCTTGGATTTTCACAACTATCTGTTAAAACCTTTGACGATGCTGTTTTAAGCTTGAAAAATGCGATAAGTTTAGAAAAAAGCCAGAAAGCTTATTTTTATCTGGGCGTGGTATATGAGGCAATGTCCAGATTTGAAGATGCATTATCTGCATTTAGTGAAGCTTTGAATTTTGGAGAAGATGCGGAGATATATTTTAGGTTTTCTAAGATATATCATAAACAGAACAATATGGAACAGAGCCTGAACATGATCAATAAAGCGATTAGCATAGAAAAGAACAGCAGATACTTGCTAGAAAAAGCGAGGATATTGTTTGATATGGAGCAGTATGATAATGCTCTTGCGCTTACTACTTCTTTACAGGATTCTGATGACTCTTATGAACTGAGGTTTTTGAATGCTAGGATCCATTACATAAAGGGTTCTTATGAAAACGCCCTGACAGATGTGGATATGGCATTAAAATACAACCAGAGTGGAGACGCGTGGCATATGCGCGGATCGATTCTCGATAAACTAGGCAGAGTTGATGAGGCTATTAAAAGTTTTGATTCTGCTCTGGCAAAAGACCCTAAAAATTTTGATTCTTGGCTGGAGAAAGGCGAGATTTACCTAAAAAATGGGGATTATAAAAACGCGCTGAGCAGCTTTGAGCGGGCGCAGATGATTAATGCCGAAAATCTAGAGCTGTTATTAAACATTGGGCAGGTTTATGAGAAACTGGGCAGTCCTGACAAAGCGCTAGTATATTATGAAAAACTGATAGGTCTAGACCCAGGCAACAAGGTTGCTTGGTACTTTAAAGCCCAAATTTTAAGGGCACGCGGAGATGATGAGGATGCTTTAAGAGCATTTGACAATGCTTTAAAGGCGGATCCTTCATATTCTGTGGCATTAGATGGCAAAACTGAGATCGAAAAAGTGCTTCAATCAAAAAAGATTGACGATTATTCTAAAAAAATATTATTATACGAGTATGAGAACAAAAAGCAAATTAAGAAGAAAGACGCTTTTAAAAAATTCGAGATTCCACTCGCCATTCTTGATGAGGTATTTGAAAATATTAAAAATGAAGAATATGCAGATCTTGAGACCATGTCCCCTGACCTGAAACTGAGGCTCGAAACCATTTCTAAATCTATCATTAAAAAAATGCTAGAAAAAAATAAAAATTTACAGCTTGATAACATAACTTTCGCCTCGATATTAGGCACTGATCCTTCGCTCACACTCAAAGATACCAAGTTTTTGAAATCGTATATATATATGTGCTACTCTTTAAATATCGAACCAGATTTAAAAGATCTGGAATTGGAATCATTATTGAAAAAAGTGAGATTAGATTCTCCTCCAGAAAACATATTTTATATTATGAAAAACCTGGATATTGGCATTTTAAAAGCGAGAACTGTTCAGATTGCCCTCTCCAGATTTAAGGATGAAGAAAAAAAGGAGATCAAGGAAGAAAAGAAAGAGGTTAAAACAGAAAAGGGAGATCTATATCTCTAATCTATCCATAAAGGTATTTGCTCAACTTCTCATAAACAAAATTATAATATATCTGAGACTGTTTCTCGTACAATATCTATGAAAATCATATTTACAAAAAAAGAGATCAGGGATATAATAATCGCCACCTTGGCCCTGACCCTTGCATTTAAATTTGCGTTTACTGGCATATACAATGCAAATGCTTTTGTATTCATGATTTATCTTTTAATATCATTTCTTGCTGTGGTCACAGGATTTGTGGGGCATGAAATGATGCATAAAGCCATAGCGTTCCGTTACAACTATTATGCAGAGTTTATAAAATGGAATACTGGATTATTGCTCGCATTAGTTACAAGCCTTTTCGGCATAGTATTCGCTGCTCCCGGTGCTACCACCATATATGGCTATGTGGACAGGGACAATAATGGAAAGATCTCTGCAGCAGGGCCGATATACAACCTATTTGTCGGGATATTGTTCCTTCTGTTATCTCTGGTGGGAGTTCTGCATTTCTTGATCTTTGTAGCTGTAATAAATTTCTGGCTTGGGTTCTTTAATCTATTGCCAATTCCACCTCTGGACGGCTCGAAAATTTATAAATGGAACCTTCCTCTTTATATAATATTAATGATTGTTTCTCTGATTTTGGTGCTTCAGTTCATTTTTGGGGTCTCGATTCTGCCCCTGAAATAAACCATGTTTCATCATCAATATCTAGTTCTTGCGATACTGTATAATTAATATTATTCATTGTGAATTTTTTGGTCTGCTTGATTGCGCTCCATATCTCTTCAGAGGGTTTTATTCCAATGCCAATCTTATTTTCTGAAAACTTTACTATTTTATCAGTATCAATTCTGTACGCCTTACCTTTGTATATAGATTCTATTAACAAGATCCCCCCTCCATTTCCTATGGAACCATTTTTGGTTTTGAAACTATCGCTTTCTTTTTACTTCCTCTGATATCTATCATCACATTATCATTGACTTTTATGCTCTTTGGTATATATCCAAGTCCGATACCTATCTTTAGCGTTGGGGACATTGTACCGCTGGTCAATATACCTATTTCCTTATCATCTTTATAAATTTTATAGCCATGTCGGGGTATTCCACTTTCAAGCATTTTGAAACCTCTGAATATTTGATGGTCTGTACCTTTCTGTTCTAATAACGCTTCTTTACCTATAAATGCATGATCATAATCTATAATCCAGCTGATACCACCTTCCAAGGGTGTGCGATCATTATGGAAATCCTGACCTGACAACAACATACCTTTTTCCATCCTTAAAGTATCTCTAGCACCTAATCCACACAATTTTAATCCGTACTCTTTTCCATAGCTCATTAATAGCTCCCATATATCATCAGCATACTCATTCTGAACTATGATTTCATATCCATCTTCGCCAGTATAGCCAGTTTTGGATAATAGTACATGATTATAGGGGATAAAATCGTCACCTCTTGTCTCAATCCCATTAATTGTTACAAATGCAAGATCAAACATTTCCATGCTCTTTATATTATAATCTGTTATTCTAGATACTAAATCAGATGCTTTTGGACCCTGTACAGCTATACACGCATACAATAATGTTCGGTCTATGATACTTACATTATATTTCTTTTTATGTTCCAAGAGCCATTTATAAATCAGCTCTTCAGTTGCAGCATTTGGTACTAGAAGATAGGTATCACTATTTATCTTTGACACAATAGTATCATCGATCATAATACCATAGTTATTCAGATAAGAGGAATAACGAGCAGTAAAATCTCTCAAATTAGATACTTTAGAGGGTAATATATACTCTAAATAATCAGTTGCGTCTTCGCCTTTGATAATTATATCGCCCATATGCGATACGTCAAACATACCTACATTGTTCCTTACTGCATTATGTTCCTCTATTATACTACTAAACTCTAATGGCAGTAAAAATCCTGCAAAATCTACAATCTTACCACCATATTTCACATGCAAATCATATAATGGCGTTTTTTTGGACATTTAAATCACCTGATAGTTACATGAGTATTACTATCATGAATATTAAGAATTCTCTCCATTGGAAGTGAAGGGGTCTCTCTTTATTCTAATCCAGAAATAAAGAGTTTGTGTATTCGAGAGTCTCCAGAAAGCTCAGGATGAAAAGTAAGTGCAAAGTTATTGTTATATCTTACAAACAGAATTTCACTACCACTTTTAGCCAGAATATCAACAGTATCAGATACATTCAAGATCTTTGGTGCCCTTATAAAAATAGCCTTAAACGGAGATTCAAAACTCTTGATATTTATGTTTACCTCAAAAGAATCAACTTGCCTACCGTAGGCGTTTCTTGACACAGCCATAGGAATGATATGCATAGGCTTAATTGAAGAATCTATTACAGAGTCGGACATCACGATCGCGCCTGCGCAGGTACCCATTAAATGTAACGAACCTGCATTAACCCTCTCTATGATCTTATCAAAAAGCCGCTCTTTGATCAAGAATTTTGTGATTGTAGTGCTTTCGCCACCGGGTATGATCAGACCCTCTACATCCAGATCTTTTAAAGTCTTGACTATGGATACAGTGCCCTTCATATTCAGATCTATCAACGCTGTTTCAGCCATTGCAAAATGCTCAGCTACGTCACCTTGAATACCCAATATTCCAATCTTCATCAATACCCTGAATGCACATTAAAAATATAAAAGCTATGATTTAATAGTATCTAAAAAATTATTAAAAATCTCGTATCCAAATTCTGTATTATCTACTTCCGGATGAAACTGCAC
>JAVYRZ010000027.1 GCA_038729465.1 Thermoplasmata archaeon | reverse complement strand
AATAATGATGTTTATGTTTGAAGCTCTGTAACAGAGAATCGAGTAATCTTACAAGATAGTTTGATTTAACTGTGCTGTCAGATATGACTGTAAAGAGGTCTTTCTATAACAATGAATATTATTAGTCTGTGCATCATAAAAATTGAAAAATACACTGTTTATTGTATAAAACTTAGATCTGCATGAAAAAAAAGAAACATCTCTGAAAGAAGTATCTATTCACGTGAGCACCAATTATTGGTTCATTCCAAAACTGTTGATAATAAGCAGGATATCTAAGTATCAGTAAGGTTTATACTTATGAAATACATGACTATCTCAAATTCCGCTGTAATATATGTAACAGTGATCACTGCATAAATTAGAATTTTGCGTGTTCACTGGCAAATGTGACGGAATTGATTGAAAAAATAGTTAGATAACAGGAAAAAATGGTGATTAATTTGGATGAACTGGATCGTTTAGCAAATGAGCATGAACTTTTTGAAAAAGCACTTTTTTCAATAAATTGCAATATAACTAAAAATTTTTCCAGTAGAAGTATAGACCGATCAAAGATTGCAGAACTTCTTACATTCTTATCACATTTTTCGATAGACGTTCATTTTGAGAGAGAAGAAGACATATTATTTCCTTTACTTGAGCGGTTTGAGAAAAAAACAGGATTTGCTAAATCAAAGGCACCAATAAACAATTTAGTGGAAGGGCATAGAAATATGACAGATATTATAAATGAAAGCATCTCATATTTAGAAAACGATAAAATTGATATGCTTTCAAAGTCTATAACAGATCTGTCTGAGATTGTAACTGCTCATGCAACGCTTGAATATGTGATATTTTTTCCAATAATTCAAAATCGGTTCATGAGTCTTGAACAAGATAACCTTAAAATAGTATTAGAAAGATTTTTCGAATCTAAAAATAGTATCTATCCTTATTCTGCAAGTATTGCAAAAGCTGAAATTTTAACTAAGTCTTTATGCAAAAAGAAATATACGCATAAAAATGCATTCTGATCTGTGGCTAATATAACTGCTTGATGCGAACTTTACTACTCATTGTCAGAAGTAAATTGATTTTAACTTTATAACCGAGCAAGATCTCAAACTTTATTTTTTTACCTATAAGCTTGAGATTATAGTGCCTTAAAACTACTGGATTTTAGGAAATCATTAATATAATATCACCTAATCAATATTTTATTGCTAAATTTTTTGGAAGCTCATGTCTAAAACCATAACGAGCTCCTAAAAAGGTTCTGACGATAGAATTTATGGCTCAAAAATTAATTTAAGAGATATGAGTAGACTCTACCTTATTTCTTATACTTGTTCTTTTAAGATTGCCTTGCTAGGATGAATATCTCAAATTCCTTTTTATTTTAGTTCTTTCTTTATAGTCACTCTCTATTACGTTTTTTCTTTTTATTGTTAATGCACAGTAAAATAAGCGATCTGAACTGCGCCCCATTCATCTGCCGCAACTACTGTGTATATTCCCAGGCTGAAATTTTTAAATACATATTGGTTCCAGGAATAAGTCCATGAGCCATTCACATATGCTGTGCCTTGCATTTTCATGTTAATTGGTGGATTTGAGCTACCTATTAACAATGCATGATCGCTTAAAGGCAAGAATACATAGCTGCTAACAGCATATTGTACTGGACACGCATATATGCCTGGTTTATATATTAGCAATGGCTGCCCTTGAGAATATGTAGCTAAATCGTAATACCCTTCCAGCACCACAAATCCAAACGGCAAGTTTCCGGCACATGGATACATAGTCATTCTATTTTTTATACCCTGAAAATAAGGCCAGTTAGAACTTAGATTGGCGGTTAAAGAATAAGGTGCTTTATTAAAGAGGTTTACCGTAATATTTAATCCTTCATCTTTATTTAACGACGATGTAGACAGAGAAACAGATAAGTTAAGATCTTGCTCATTGTTGTATATAGGAAGAGATGATGAACGCGTAAAATATACGATTGTAGTTGTAAGCAATACTGTTACTGCTATAATCAACAGAATAGTATCCAGGATATTTATTCCCTCATCCTTTTTATCAATCTTAATTTTCATATTTTTCTCTGTTATCAATTTTTGCTTTTATATTTATAAATATATGAGCAAATATTAAGTTTTGCTATTTTTACCATGACCAAAAATTAGAGTTTAACGTTTTTTCAGGTACATGAGACGCACAGCATTTATATTAATGAGCTCAATTAATTCTAAACCATCTTTTTTCAATATTGCCAGTATCACCCAAATGCAAACGCTTTCAGAACTTACGGTTCTATACTGAATAAAAAAATATGACCCTGTCAATTTTCGTGAAAAATTTAAAAAAATTATTAGTTAATATATTTTTCTTGCTTTGATAACAATTTAAATTAAACAATTTAGGAAACTGATTTGTTTAAGTAAGTTAAAATATCATTCACATATCAACAAATAGTTGACTGTTTCTATGAAAAGAAAAAAAATAGTAAAAAATTTATTGTGCAGTATATCCGCCATCCACTACTACTTCCGAACCTGTCATAAAGGAAGAATCATCTGAAAGCAAGAACACTATGACGCTTGCTATTTCTTCAGCCTTTCCTAATCTTCCGAGCGGGTGTAGCTTCTTCAAGGCTTCATAAACGGCTTCTCTGTTTCCCATACTTTGTGCAAAGCTTGAAACCATTGGAGTGTCTATAAATCCTGGATGTACTGAATTAACTCTAATATTATACTTTGCATAAAACAGCGCATCGGTCTTTGTCATTAACCTCAATGCTCCTTTGGATGCATGATAAGGTGGTGCATCCTGCGCTCCTACCAGGCCATATATCGATGAAAGATTAACAATGCTTCCAAAGTGGTTCTTGATCATATAAGGCACTGCATATTTTGTGCATAAAAATACGCCATTTATATTAATATTTATAACTTTGTTCCATTCTTCCAACGTAATTTCATGGGTAGGTTTGCTCACACCTGCAATACCCGCATTGTTAACTAAGCCATATATATCTCCCAGCTCTTTTCCTATTTTATCAAAAACTGCTTTAACCTGTGTTTCATTTGAAACATCAAGGAAATAAAATTTTGCTTTTCCTCCTGATCTGGTAATTTCATCAATGGTTTTTTTGCTTTCTACTTCATTTATGTCACATACGGCTACAACCGCACCTTCCTTGGCAGCAGTTACTGCTGTTGCTTTGCCTATACCCATTGCAGCTCCTGTAACCACTACAACCCTTCCACTTAATTTCCCATTCATAAATACCACCTATTTATACTACATGGCTTTTCAATATTTAAAAGTATCGAAAATTGCAATAAATATAACTAAAATCAATTTATTTTACTGAATAAAAATTTTTTATTTTACTTTTAGTTTATTTTAATATATAATACGATAATATAAGACGATTTTCAAATATCATAGCCAAGTCGCAAATTGTTCGGGATCGGGATATTTAAAAATGCAATTAGCTCATCAGCGCTCATGCACATTTGTTCGGTGCCGTAAAACGAACAATGTTTAAAATTCTGATCTATTATCTTAAAATTCAAGCTCTGTCCGGTCTCAGGGTCTCTAAACATGTTGATCATAGAACCTAGTTCCGCTATATTCTCGTTTGCCAGAATACGGATTTGAACATGAAATAGAGGAGATCTGAGCTTTTTCAACATCTTTTCACCGGTATCAATTTCAAGCTTTGATGCTTTTCTGTATTGTGCATTGTTGAACAACGACAGTATTTCGAATAGAACATGATCTATTTTTATGAACCTATGATGATAATATGCATCTATCACGTATTTTTTAATGATCCTTCTGTTCTTTTTGTATTTTAGTGATTTTTTCAACATTACCTGATATGATAACTCTGAGTTTAAAGACATTTGGTCTAAACGCAGTATCAGCGATGCAAGAGGATCTCTGAAATCTGAGATGTTTAGGACAAACAGAGGGTCCACTGCATATTCCAATATAATCAAGTGCTTGAATTTAGAAACTGTGATGTTTGCAGACTGATGCGTGATTGGATATATGTTTTCCAGGGCTGTCACATAAGCGTCTAGAACCCCAAGATCATCGGCACCTATGTAAATGCTGGTTTCTCTGTTTTTAAAATGCAGTTCAAACACAAAATCTTGGTCTTTTAATATGTTCGTACAATATTTCAGGTTTTTAATCAGTGTTTCGTTCCATTTAACATTTCTAATCTCATTTAATAAAAAGAGCTCGTAATAGTAATTCATCAACATCCTCTTCAAACAATCATTATGCTTTTTTAGGGCGGGTTGCTATGCCTGAAAATACTATTGCAGAAAGAGCCATGATCACCGCGTACATTATTGGAAATATGAATACTATAAGTATCTTGTTCAATCCCACAATGTTTCCTATTATTCCTGCCAGCTTAGATAGCAGGTCCAACGGATAGAGCATATAAAAAGAGATCGGGACAATCAAGCCTATCAAGAATCCTGAAATAAATGCATGTTTTACTTTCAATTTTAAAAGTGGGATCGCTGCAAATATGGCAGTCCATGCCACTGGAAAAAAGTAGATTAGAAGATATGCAAGCACTATCGAAATCGGTATTCCTAATATATTTTTATTCATAGTTCCAGACCACCCTTGTTCGTTGTTCATTCATATTATAATATTCGTGGTTCAGCCAGGTGTTAAGCTGGTTTGAAAAGTAGTAGCTTAACACGTTTTCACTGGGGCCTCCAGGAAACACGCCGTAAAACTGGTCTGTGCCAGGAGAGGCAACAGTTCTCAACGATGAGCCTACAGTTACATAAGGTTCAGGTACCTGCAAATACAAGGGTACACTGCCCACACTGACTGTATGATCATCGCCCCAAATCGGTATCGGCCCGATCGATAATGCTGTTAACTGTGTCAGACTGTAAATTTCAAGCATATGCACTTTGCCCCATGTCCATGCAGACACGTTACTGCCAAGATGCTGTTCTAAAAACAATACTGCAGCATTGAACGAAGATCTTGCCAGCATTGTGAAATTGTAGTTTAGCCATGACGAGTTGGGATCATTCTGCACCAGGTATATAAGCGTGGTGACAAACGGTGCTGGCAATCCTGCCAATCCATTTTCGTTATATGTTTTATTAAAGCTCAAATTGTACAGTTCAGATAGAAAATACCAGTACACTGTTATACCCACTTCGTCCTGGTAAGTTGTATAGTTCCAGTCTAACAGATAGTTAAACGCCACTCTCTCAGTAATGTTCATATTCATGTTCTTGATGCTTTCAATAATATATGGTGTGAGCATGCTGGCCCAGTAATCAGAAACGTTAGACTGCAACTGCATCATTTTCTGTACTGTCATTGGGGCATTAGCACTGAGATAATGGTAAATAGTCTGAGCTCTGCCGCCGGAAGCCCAGAACCCGCCAATAAAGGGATATGGATAGTTTTCTCCGACAGTAGGCTGGTTTGGTGCAAACATGAACCCGCGAGATGGGTTTTCTGCCTGAGGCAGGTACTGGAACGGTACATATCCTGCATACTGATACTGTGGCATCGAACCGTTCAGCAGAGATCTGGCGCCTACAACCTGCACATGTGCACCGTCCGGCAACGTTTCATTGATCAGCGGGTACCAGCCTGCAGTTAGTATCCCAGCATTATGAACTGATACCATTGCAAAGTTCTGGGCAGGATAACCCCAGTACCTGAGCGCGTTGATCATATCTGTATAATTCTGCGACTGATCTAACAACAGCTCTCCTACCAACACGTATGCGGGCCTGGTAATGACCCAGTTCAGACTTATTCCGTAATGAGCATTGCGTGCTAGCAAAGGACCGTTGTTAGTATAATAGATAGAATAGCTCTTTCCCAGCAGTGTATAATTTTGCACTGCCATATTGTGCCATGTGCCATTGTACAGGTACTGATCATTATTTAAAAACTCCAAGTACTCGTTGGCCGTATTGCCCTCAGGTGTGGTCAGGCCCCAAGCTGTGTATTGTGTATGCCCAATCAATATGCCAGGTATGCCTGCAAGTGCCCAGCCTGTAACATTAAAGTCTGGATCGTTCAACTGCATCGGAATCCATACTGAAGGCGCCAGCAAATTCAAGTGCGGGTCGTTGGCTAGCATCGGATATCCTGATTCAGAGTAGTTTGCAGTGACAACCCAGCTGTTACTGCCTATTGCAGAGTCTATCATCTGCGTTTCTGGCAACATATAAGGATCTGAGATGTTAGCGATGGCATCATTGATAAGTGCAGACTGTGTAGCCAGCAAAGTTGTATTAATACCTGTAGCCCACTGGTCAAACCAGTTCAAAGACCATAGATAATTAGGAGATATATTCTGTTGTGATAGGTTATAGCCATTCACAGTACCGTCACCCGGTACGTTTGTGACGTTTTGTGTATAGTAAGGATAATAGGGCCAGATCGTGGTAGTGTTCTCAAATCCGAATGCATTGTAAAACAAAGCATTTTGCAACGGCTCAGCTGCGCCGGTGGTTAGAGACCATGTCATATACTCTTCCCATACTAACGTATAAAACGGAGACCAGTAAAACGGCGTAACCCCCAAAAGTTTGAATCCCAGTGATTCTGAAGACTTGTTGATAAACGCATTGACACCATCACTGTACGCTTTTAAGTAAGAATAATACTGTGGATAATTTTGCATATAGCTCTGTTGCAGCATATACGCATTCTCTGGCAATCCGATCAATCTCATCGCCATGTCAGAGCCCAGTGCACTAGACCCTACATATTTGCTTAAGTTCCCGGATGCTGCCAAAACCTGCAGTTCCATCTGAAACAGCCGGTTGCTGGCCACATAATATCCTTGCGCATAAAATAGATCATAATTGTCTTTTGCATAAATATGTGCAACTCCAGACGCATCCATCGTAACTTTTACTGGACTAGTTAGTCCGGGCACATTTATGGTTTCAGATGTGTAATTGGCATTACCTGCAGTAGTCCATGCACCATTGCCAGGATTCAATACTGTAAAACTATCGGAGAAATAAGAAGCTACTAATATTAAAACTACAAATATGATCAACCATCTAAGCTTCATAAAGATAGATATCAAAATAGGTATTAAAATAACTTTTCATTTTTTATTGAATGATAAAAACAATTTTTTAAATAAAAAGTACGTAGGCGTAGATAGTATCATGAATACCAATCCTACAGAAAGCAATATGTTCGGAATATAAAAATATGCGACCATGACACTAAATATTGCGCCCATCAGTGGTGAAGACCCTGCAACGATCAAAGTAATGAACGCATTGACTCGTCCAATCATCTCGTTCGGTATCACTCTCATCATAAAAGCCATTAAAGGAATCATCAATAGAGATATTAAAAACCCTAAAATAAATGTAAAAATCGGGTCTAAAAGCACTGTTCTGCTCTGTGATATCCCGATTATCATCATTCCCATCAAGGCTATTAAAATGCTGATCTTCCATGGATCTTCCAGCTTGTTGGCTATCTTATTTCCAAAAATAGCACCTAAGAGTCCTCCAACCGGATAGCCTCCTAAAAACAAGGTATAATAGATAGATGTAGAATGCAATATGAAATATATTAAGCCAGAACTATAAACATCTAATGAAATAAAAAGGCCGTTTACTATAAATAATATGATCAGCAGAAATACAAACTTTTTTAAAAATTTTAATATGTCTGTATACCTGTATTTTTCGTACTTTGTTTTCGCTGAAACATAAGGTAAATTAAATATCGAACCGATTATTGAAACTATTATAAGAATGTAAAAAAATATAAATTGAGATGTTAATATTGATAACCCGCCAATCAATATACCAAAAATGCCGGATATGTTCATTGAAATCTGTGAAAATGCTGATACTTTAGGAAAATACTTTTCGTCTACAATTTCTTTCGAAATTGTAAAAAAAGCGTCAAAAGTTATTGATGCAAGCATGGAAGAGAGTATATCTATCACATAGATCCAGAGAAGGGTTTGATTAAAAAACAGTGATCCATACAAAACTATCAGCATGATGCTTGATAAAAACATTATTGTGGACCTGTTCCATCGATCTAGTATGTACCCTTCCGGTATCAATATTGCTAGATATCCTAATAGTGAAAAAGTGGGAATCATGCCCCCTAAAAAGACTGAATGGTTTTTTACAGTAATAACCCAGATAAAATATACGTAAAATACCCAGACATTGAGCCTGATAAAAAATTGCGCGATCCAGAACCTGAGAAACTTTTTGTTTTGGAATATGAATGAACTTTTCAGATCCATTAATTGCTTATATGTATATGCATATTTATTGCTTTCTTTTTATGAAAATCTTAAATATTTCGAAAAAGAAGCTTTCATTAATGATATTTTAATTTCTAGTTTTAAATATTATTTTCCCCAAAATCATGTTTTATGGTACCCAGCCCGCGATTCAATATCTCTGGATCACTGTTTCTGGATCCGTATATAACATCATACAAACCTGCTAGTGAACGGTAAAACTTCATACGCTCTACAAATTTTGCATCTATCTCTATACTATAATGATTCAATATCTTTTTTGTAACTTCTGGCCCATAATCATACAAAAGCTCTGAAAAGTCCAGTGCTGCATCTCCAATTACTGCATTTTCCCAGTCTATAACCCCGGTTATTTTTCTGGTGAGGTTGTCAAAAAGTATGTTCCAGCCTCCAAAATCGCCATGTATCAATACCGGTTTAAACTCAAAGTTTGTTTGATTGTTCAAAAACATATCAAACAGTTTCTCAATCTTCTTTTTTAGCGGTTTTTTCAAGTATGGATACACAGTATCATGCACTTCATAATAAAACATCTCAAACCTTTCTCTCCACTGCTCTCCATGCTCGTCAGGCACTCCTATACTCACAAAATCATCTGGAGACAAACTGTGCAACTTTACCAATATTCTAGAAAGCTGGGCTATTATCTTGTATTTGGCCTTGATCTCGCTCAGAGGTATGCCAATGTTCAATCCTGCATAAGTTTGATTGCTCAGTGGACTGCCAAGAATCTTTCTGTATCCTGCCACAAGCTTTGAATCTTTATATTTTTTTGTAAATTCATATCTGGGAACTGATACTCTCAGATGCTTTGACAGAAAATCAGATACTACTATTTCTCGCTCTAACAAAGTTTGATTTTTAGCTGTTTTCGGAATTTTGAATATTAAATTGTCGTTTATCTCAAGCACATAACTGTTCCAGCTCCACGCATATAACCTGTAGCTCTCAATGCTCAGTTCAGGATAGGTATGATTTATTATATCCAATAACAAAGCTTCTTTATACTCATTCATTTAATACCATTAAACTTCCATAGTGTATAAAAATATATCTTTCTTAATTATTAGCCATAAGCTCTCTAATTTTATATATTCAATAAGCGTTCATGAAATAAATGAAAGACAATAAAATTATATTGTTATTCTTGATCTCTACGCTTGCACAGTTTCCGCTTGCTACTATGCGTTTTATACTGCCTATTTACGCAAAAAACGTGGGTGCAAGCATATTTACGCTCGGAATCATGGGCTCTGCATACGGACTTGTTTATATTGTCTTAGCCTCATATTTTGGCAGGATATCTGATAGAGTGGGTCAGAAGAGCTTGATGGTCTCAGGGTTGTTGTTATATGCAGCAGTAATATCAATTTACTTTTTTATTAAGATCCCAGACTATTTCATTCTCGGAAGAGCTATGGAGGCAGTAGCAATGGCAATGGTGTGGCCTTCTATGGAAGCATATGCTCACGGTATCAATGCCCGCAACAGAGAAACTTCATTACTCGTATACACGTTTTCCTGGAGCATTGCCGCCACTGTGGCACCTTACTTTGCAGCATTTATGATTCAGGATCTCTATTATTTGCCGCTTGCCATAGCTATGATACTTTCTGTTTTCGGTGCCTTGACAACATTGAAAATACCGGCAAGGATCCAGAGTACAGAGTTTATAGACACTTTGAAATATAACACTTTTTTTGATCTTGCACTGCCCATTTTCATATACGGGTTTGTGTCTGCTATAGTATCCTCATTTTATCCCGTCTTTGGAAAAGTTATAATGCTTGGAATAAGCAATACAGGGCTGATAATGTCTATATCCAGTGCATTCTTGATCCTAGCATTTTTTATATCATGGGCGCTTACTAAAAAAATGAATATCCGGATCCTTAGCTTGACTGGATTAATATTGCAGGTGTTTATTCTCTTTTTATATCTTTACCACTCATTCTGGGTGCAGTTGCTTATCATGGCGATGATAGGGTTTGGGCAGGGATTTATCTACTTTAATGTATTGTTAAGCGTTTACAGATCATTCAATGCTCGTGTTGCCTCTAAAACAGGAATATTCGAGTCTTCAATCGGTGCTGGATTTGTGGCAGGACCTATTATTGCTGGAATTCCGACAGCATTAGGATATGCGTTTCCATGGATCGTAGCTGCGGCAGGTGCGTTTATTATAGCTGTTATTTATCTTTTTGCGTTTTTGAAAGTTGTTAACAAAAATAATAAATAATCTAATGACATACTTTCTAATGAGATGATGAAAAGAGGGTCTACTGATCTATAATGATGAGCCCTATGAGTTCTGATCAAATTTCTAATTTTTCTGTACCAGATCTTGAGATTTGCAAAAACCAGCTTTTAGTGCTTGTTAATCTACTGTACTGATCACGTCTAATTCAACTAGCACTTTATCATTTGCAAATCCTGTTACTACCGTAGTTCTGGCTGGATATTTATCTTTGAAGTAAGAACTGTATATACTGTTCATTTCCTGGAAGTATTTAGCGTTAGATAGATACACAGTCACTTTCAGCACTTTTTCAAGGTTGCTGTTTGATTTTTCAAGTATTGTTTTTATTTTGCTCATCGCATTGTTAAACTGTGTCTTAAAATCTGCACCATCTCCTGTCTGGCCAGACAGAAAAACTAGATTATTTGATTTTACAGCCAATGAATAAGGGCCAAGCTTACTGATTCCTTCAACCTCTACAATATCTTTCATAATTCTCATAATACATCAAAATATATTAAATGATTCTATGAAATTTACTAAATTTATCAACTTTAAATTAACTTGTTTTCGATTTATTAATATTTCTGCATTTTTGTCTGATAAATTTCAGGCTTTTATATCCTTTATTATTTTATATTTTTGTGAACAAAAAATTTTAAGAGACTTTTCAGAAAAGATATCTGAAAACATCAATATTTAAATATTATTAATTTATATATAATCTATTGAGGTGATTTATAGTGTCAAAATTTTGTACTCGATGCGGTACTGAAAACACAGACGATGCGATTTTTTGCAAAGCTTGTGGCGCACCTTTAGAACCGGCAAAACAGCCATCTCCTCCACCGCAACAATATGCACCACCAGTTTCTGGACAGCCTATGTACCAGCCTAGCCCTGACATGATGCTCTATTCAAATCTTAAGAGCTTGAGAAGCGCATTTTTTTGGATGTTTTTAGGGATAATACTGTCTATAATACCGATAGTAGATTTTGTAGGTGTAATAATACTGTTTATAGGATTTATTCTCCTGATCTTAGGATTTGGAAAAGTTGCAAATACAAGCTTAGCACATGCTGCAGAATACAGATCTACAAAAAATTGGCTTTTGATGTCACTCATAGTAGGCATTGTTGCAGGAATTGTTATTGCAATCATTATGATAGCAAGTTTAATAACATCCACAGTATCTGTGTCTGGATCTACGATCACATCTACACACACATTATTCACAATAGGATGGCTTATTGTAGCTGTTGCTATTTTATCAATAGCGTATTTTGTAATTTACATAATCACATATTTAAAACTTGTATCTTCTCTTAAATCTCTTAGTGCGGACCTATCCGTACAAAGTCTTAATAAAGCTGGCAATTATCTGTTTTATGCATTGATAATAAGCATTATCGGCTATATACTCATTCCAGTATTTTTTTATCTTGACGTTTTTATTTCGTCAAAAACAGCTTCCTCCACATCTATATACTCTATACTCAGTATATTAGCATTGCCTTTGATCGTAATGATAGTAGCATATATACTGGAAATATTATCGTTCTATAATGCCTATACCGGTATCGATGAGTTTCTTAACAAACCGAGAGCCATATCCACACAGTCCATACAACAAAATCCTCCACAGCAACAACCTCCCCAATCGCCTGAGCCACCTAAGTTTTCATTTTAATTTTTTTAAATTTATATTTTTTCATATCATTAATATGAGAATTTGCTAATTTTCAATAGCTGATAATGGTTCAATTAGTCAATATTTTAATATAGCAGATATGTCATAGCATCATTATGCCAAGATATGAAGTTGCCGAAGATTTAAGCGATAAAATTAAGGATTTGAGCAGAGCCAGACAATCTCTAATAGAAGAACTAGAAGCCATGATGTTCTATGATGAAAGAGCCGATGCTACAAAAGATAAAGATTTGAAATATATTATGGAGCATAATAGAGATGATGAAAAAGAGCATGCAGTATTATTGCTAGAATGGTTAAGGAGAAATGATCAAGCAATAGACAAAGAGCTGAATGAAATATTGTTTTCGAAAAAACGAATCAAGGAACTTGGAGACTAACTTTCTCTAAACTTTTTTGTTTATTTTTCAGCTTATAATCTAATAAATTATATATTTTAAAGAAAGCAGTTTTCAGTATCAATTCAATGCTCTCGATTCCAGCTCCTGAGCATGAATGGATCAATCTGCAAGATCTCGCAAGTTTTTCTAACCGTGTAAAGTTTTTCCATATATAATAATAAATAATATTATTTAAACTTTTTATTTACTGTTCTAACACCTAGAATTGCAGTACAATTCTCCCCTCTTTTTCAGAATACTCATCGATTGCCTTTTTAAAATCTTCAAGTTTATAAGTTTTCCAGACTTTACTCTTAATATTATGTTTTTGCACAAACTCAATAAGTGCTTCAAGCTCTTTTTTTGTACCTCCTGTCGTTCCGATTACACTAAGCTCTCTAGTATACAATTTTGCAATATTAAAGCTCAATTCTGCACCGGTGAACGTGCCAAAAGTTACAAGCTTGCCACCTGCATTCAATGATTCAATAGACTTGTCCCAAAATTTAGAGCCCAATGAATTTAAGACCATCTCTACTTTCTCTCCGTTCCATTCTTTGATTCTATTCTCAAAAACCCATCTTTTTCGCGAAATGGCAAATACCTCTGCACCCATAGATTTTGCAATTTGAGTAGCAAAAATACCAGTGTTGCCAGAAGCACCGAAAATCAAAATCCTGTTACCTCTTTTTAACCCTGCCTTAAGCAGTGCATGATAGGGCGTTAGCCCTCCAATCGGAAGCGCTACTGCATCCAGATCATCCATGCTATCTGGTATCTTAACCAGATTTTCTTCTTTTGCTTCAAAATACTCAGCCCAGCCACCATTTGTGCCCACGCCTATAAGCTTCCCGTTTATGCATAGATGTTCTTCGCCGTTTTTGCATTTATCGCAAATACCGTCATAGATTCTTGGATAGACAATTACCCGGTCTCCTTCTTTAAATTTGGAGAACTTGCCTGAATATTTCACTTCTCCCACAAATTCAGCACCTGGAATATGAGGTATTGGGGAAATCGCATAATTTGTCTTTTTGGCAATTGTATTTATATCAATAGGATTTAATCCTGCATATTTCACTTTAACTAAAATGCCCTGCACCATGCCTATGTCTACATCTTCAACAGTGGCACTGTTTATGTCTCCAGGATTCTTGACAATGACAGCCTTCATTATTTTTGCAATGCCGTTTCTTCTATTTAATATTTTCTTGTTTTATGACCTGGTTGATAATGCATTACTGTTTGAACACATTTAAAATCTCATCGTTATAAAGTATCTCAACAACAAATTGCAAATATTAACTCAAATGCAATGCAAATATTTTATACGGGGGTTATATCAGGCAAATTTTCTATAAGCCCTCTCTTCTTCGAAATCTCGTAAACTTTTCTTATTGCATTTATTCCAGTCTCGCCCATATCATAGATTAATTTGCAACCTTCTATAAAAGATTTTAATGCTGCAGGATCTGCTCCTTTCGAAAATTGCAATGCATAGTTGAAAGCTTTTGCACTATGTGATTGTGCGTATATTATTGATTCTTGAAACGTTTTTCTTATTTCCAGTGCTTCATCATAACTGAACTTTTTTTTGTTTACTACATAAGAGCCCATCGGCATTGGCAGTCCGTTTGCTTCTTTCATCCATTCTTCAAGCACGTCTGCAACCTTTTTCAGCCCGAATTTTTCATACGCACTTGTAAGTGCTGGACCTGGAATCAATAATCCAATATCTGCCTCATCATTTAAAACAGCATCGATAATCTTATCAAATCTAAAAATTATTTCTTCTTTAGCATTGAAAAATAGGCGATAATAAAAGTAACCACTGAAAGATCTGCCAGGTATTGCGATTTTTAAATCTTTGATCTCCTCTTTTCTGTACTTTTTCTTAGACACAATAATAGCCCCAACATCCGCTCTCTGTGTACTTCCACTTCTTAATAAATAATAATCATCTGCAAGTTTCCAGAAATTTACAGCAGATACTGCACTAACATCAAGATTCTTATTTTCAAGTAGAGTTCTGTTTAATGTATCAAATTCTTCATAGCTTGGATTTATTTTTATCTTTGATTTCAACTCTCCAGACAAAAATCCATATACTAGAAAATATGCATGTACCGGGTCATAGTAGTGATATGAGTTTATAATATTTTTTGTGGGTTCCATATATACCCACCATAATTGAACAATATGATAAACTTTTCT